>CAZCHR010000019.1:0-23364 GCA_964498665.1 uncultured Tenacibaculum sp.
AATGATATTTTAAAAGGGAAACTGGTCTAACTCCAAAAAAGTTTCAAAATTTAAAACGTTTTAAAGCAGTTGTAGCAGAAATTTGTGCAACAAAAAATAAGGACTGGATACAATACGTAATAGATTACGGTTATTATGATCAAGCACATTTTATAAAAGATATTAAGAAGTTTAGTCAATTCACTCCAAATCAATTGCCTGAATTACCAAGCTTTTTATCTTTTAGACCACAAGTTTGACGAATTTTTACAATGGTGTAAGAAGTAATGCTCCTTAAATTTGTAAAAAAAAACATAACAGAATGAAATATTATTTTTCCGCATTTTTTACTTTTTTCTTAATATTTGTTAGTTGCTCTCAGGCAACTAAAACTACTAGTTTAGAAACGGTCTTTCAAACTTTGTTAGAGAATCAATCTGAGAGTTCTATAGGGGTTTTAATGGCAGTTTATGCTCCGGAGTTAGATATTAAATGGCAGGGTTCGGCTGGTTTTGATAGTAATAAAAAAGAACATAAATTAAGCTCAAAACAACCTTTTAGAATAGCAAGTATTTCTAAAACATTTACTGCGGTTTCTATTTTAAGATTATCAGAACTTGGAAAATTAAATATAAATGATCCTATTGCGGACTACATTTCTAAAGAGCATAAAGAAATTTTAAAAAAAGATAAGTACGATGTAAATAAAATTACAATAAAACATTGTTTGCAACATACCAGTGGTCTTTTTGACTATGCAGTAGGTAGCGATGATTATGTAATGACAGCAATGAAAACACCAAATAAACGCTGGACACGTACAAAGCAAATTCAATTTGCAATTGATAACGGAAATTCCGTTGGGAAACCAGGAGAGATTTATCATTATAGTGATACCGGTTATGTTCTTTTAGGAGAAATAATAGAGCGCTTAACAGGTAAAGGGTTAGCAGAAGCAAATCGTGAACTTATTAATTTTAGTAAGTTAGAATTATCTAATACATGGTTGCAGAGTTTAGAGCCAGAACCTAAAGGAATGGCAAGAAGAGTTAGTAGTTACCTTGAAGGTATAGATGCGACAAATTGGGATAACTCTGTAGATTTATACGGGGGTGGAGGATATGTTTCAACTACTGAAGATTTAAATAAATTTTATCATCATTTATTCAATAATAATATTTTTGAAAAACCAGAAACTCTAAAAATAATGTTGAGTAAGAACGGTATTAAAAATCAAGAAAGAACTGCTGAATCTTATAAAATGGGGCTTTGGGAAATTAAAACTCCAAAAGGAAATGGTTATATGCACAATGGTTTTTGGGGAAGTGCAGTGATTCATTTTCCAGATTACAATGCTACCATTAGTTTGTATTGTATGAATGGTTATAATAATAACGTTATGAAAGGTGTTTTTAAGGAAATTGTAAAAAAGGCTAAAAAATAATATCTTAATTATTATAAAACAATCATTTTAATTAGTGGTTGTTTTTTTACTTGTTGTAAAGATCAAGCTTAAAATAAGTATTGTAAAAATGAAATTGAATCAAGAGGAGGTTGGTAAGAGTTATAATGTGTTGATATTTAGGGTAAAGTGCTGTTGTGAGTAGTTTTATTTTAGGAAATCAAACCTCTTTATAAACTTCCTTAAAAGGAATTCTAAAACGTTCTCCGTAAACTCCTTTTTCGGTTCGGATTCCACAAGAAACAATCATATTTATTTCTGCACTACGAGGAATGTTTAGAAGTTTTTTTACTCGCCAAGTATCAGATCCTTCCATGGGACAAGTGTCATAGCCTTCGGCAGCCATTGATAACATAAAGGTTTGAGCAGCTAAACCTGTTGTTTTTTGCGCTACAATTCGCATGTCGCTATTTCTAATCTCTCTGTATATAGGCTTAAATAACCCAACAATTAAAATCATTAAGTATTTAAAGGAACCTAAAATTCCAAAAAAATCTGTGTAAGCAAACGGAATTATTTTGCCATAATAATTTCTTGCCACTTTTTCTCTACTTCGTTGCTCTGATTTAGGATTGTTTTTACCGAAAACCTTATCCATAAAACCTAAATTAGCTTTTGCACGTTTTCGCCATAAATCTTTTCTAGTAACAAAAACGACTAATTGTTGGGCTGTTTTTGCTGCATTTTGATTAAAACACATCGGCGCAATTTTAGCAATAGTTTCTTTAGAAGTAATATGATAAAATTCCCACAATTGCATGTTGCTACTTGTTGGAGCTAAAATAGCTTGTTCTAAACATTTTTTTACAATAGTAGTATCAATTGGTTTTTCTGCATCAAATATTCTTACTGAGCGTCGATAATTAACGGCTTCTGAAACTGTTTTTTCTTTCATTTTTTTCTATATATGTGTTCCGACAAGTCTTTGTTTAACTCCTTTTTCTTTATCAATAACCCATAGTAATTCATATGTTCCAGCTCCATCACTATTTAATTGATATATGAAATATGTGTTTTCTTTTTTAAAGAAGTTTATTTTCCCATTACATTCATATAAGTTGTTAAACAAAACCTCATGAATTAATATTCTCTTATTATCTATAAATAAGCTTATTTTTTCAATTTCAATAGCAGGGAAATTTCCATCTGTTCCCCAAATTTTTTTTCCGTCAATTCTGCTAACAAACGTCTCATCACCATCATTAATATGATTTAGTTTTTCAAATTTCTTGAACTTGTAGTTGAAATTTATTTCTTGAGGTAGAGGTTTACTCAAACTTTGAATAGGTTGTAGTCTTGATTTATGTATATAGCCTGAGATATATGAGTCGTCATTCTGATTTATACAAAATTTATCTTTAGGAATATAAATTTCAACCCATTCTTTATCGGCTGTGTCATTATACCAAAAAGCTTGATTTTCTTTTAATTTATATATTATCTTACTTTTTGATGAATTTTCTTTTCTAACATTTGTGTAGCCATCTTTGTCTTTAATAATAGCTAATTGTGAGTAAGAAAATGAATAGCAAAAAATGAGAAAAAGTAAAAGCTGTTTCTTCATAATTGTTTTACCCTATTTTCATCAAGGTTTTTAATTGTTTCAATTTCCCTTTGTATGGTGGATATCGTGTAGGTATGTCTAACCAGTTTCCTCTAGTAACAACACCTTTTTTGTGTGAAAAAGTATCGAATGTTTGTTTTCCGTGATAGCCACCTATACCACTTTCTCCAACGCCTCCAAAAGGTAATCGGTGGTTGGCAAAATGTACGGTAGTATCGTTTATAGTTCCGCCGCCAAAAGAATAATCAGCAATCATTTTTTTTGCAAATTTATTACGAGTAGTAAATACATATAGTGCCAAAGGTTTGTCGTATTTAGCTAATGTTGTGGCGATATCTTGTTCGTTTTCGTAAGAAATTAACGGAAAAATAGGTCCGAAAATTTCACCTTTCATTACTTGGCTATCTAAACTTGGTTCGTCTATAATTGTCGGAGCGATATATCGATCTTCTCTTTCAGTTTGCCCACCAATTAAAAATTGTTCGTTTTCTAGCATTAAAGCTAATCTATCAAGATTTCGAGTATTCACAATTCTAGGGTAATCATCAGATGTTTGTGGGTTTTCACCGTAGGCTCTAAAAACTTCATCTTTAAAATGCGATACAAATTTTTCTTTTACAGATTTATGAATTAATAAATAATCAGGGGCAATACAGGTTTGTCCTCCATTGATAAATTTACCCCAAACTAATCTTTTTGCTGCTAGTTTAATATTTGCAGTTTCATCAACAATACAAGGGCTTTTTCCTCCTAATTCTAAAGTAACAGGAGTAATATGTTTTGCAGCAGCTTTGGCAACAATTCTACCTACAGGTACACTTCCCGTAAAGAAAATATAATCCCATCGTTGAGCTAATAATTCTTGAGAAACAGAAACGCCGCCTTCAACAACTGAAACATGATTTTTATCAAATACAGTTTCTATAATTTCTTTAGTTATTTTACTAGTATTCGGTGTTAATTCTGAGGGTTTTAAAACGACTGTGTTTCCCGCTGCAATTGCTCCTAAAAGCGGTGCAAATGCTAATTGGTAAGGATAGTTCCAAGGAGCGATAATTAAAACTGTTCCGTAAGGTTCTTTATATAATTTTGCTGATGATGGAAAGTTTAACAACGATGGTAAAACACGCTTAGGCTTACTCCAAGAATGAATGTTTTTTAATATCATTTTTAATTCTGCTAAAACAATAGAGGTTTCTGTCATAACAGCTTCATATTCTGGTTTTTTAAAATCATCATGTAAAGCTTTTATAATGTCAGCTTCCCTTTTAATGATTTCTTTTTTAAGGCGTTTTAAAGCAGTTTTTCTATAGGAAATATCTTTGGTTTGTTGGGTGGCAAAAAAAATTTTTTGCGACTGAACCAATTGTGGAATATTCATAAAATTAAATTTCTTGTAGTTTTTTATTCATTACCATAAACCAAAAAGGAGGAATTAAAGAAAGTAGCATCATACAAGGGTAACCAGTTGGCATTTGCGGGCTTTCGGGTAATGTTTTTAATAATTGATAATGTTTTGATCCGTTATAATGGTGATCTGAGTGTCGTGATAAATTAAACAACATTGCTTGTCCAACTACATGGTCAGAATTCCAAGAATGTGTTCTTTTTACACGTTCATATCTCCCATGTTCGTTTTGTTTGCGTAGTAGTCCGTAATGTTCTATATAGTTTACAGTTTCTAATTGTAAAATTCCGAAAACGGCTGTTGCCAAAAAAGCTAGAGTAACAAAGCTACCGAAGAAGAAATAAATCCCTCCGGCTAAAAGTATATTACAAATTGTGTAAATAAGCATTCTATTTTGAATGTGAAACCAACTTCTGTTGATGTTTTTTAAACGATTATTTTCGGCTTCCCAAGCTTGGTAGTAGCTAGTAATGTGTGAGCGAATCCAGAATAAGTACAATATTTCATTTTTTCTTGCAGTTGCAGCATCTTTTGGTGTAGCTACGTTTAAATGATGACCTGCATTATGATAAGGTAAAAAGTGAGTGTTTAAAGAAGTTAGTAATAAAATTTCGCCCAGAAACTCATCAAACCTATTATTTCTGTGACCTAATTCATGCCCCACATTTATACCTATAGCTCCGCACATTAATCCCATAGCTGTAATTCTTCCAAGAATGTCAATGTTAGTTAAGTTTGATTCTTGAATTACTAAAAAGAACCATCCTAAAAAGAATACTTGTAAAGGCACTGTTGCATACAAAATACCAGTGTAAAATTTGTTTTCTTTTTCTTTTTTCTCTTCTTCTTTGGTGAAGTTCTCTTTGTTTGGGTTAAAAAACAGTTCTAATAATGGGACTAACCCAAAGAAAGTAATCATAGGTAAAAAAGTAACCCAACCTTTGTTAGTGAAAGAAAAGTAAACCGTTAAAGGTAGTATTGAAATTGATAAGTATTTAAGGGCTTTCATCTTTGAGATTTCCCTAAAGATACAAATTACGAACAAGCATCCCAAATAGGGTCAGATGGAGTGGGAGCTGTTACTTTTATTAACTCTTTACTTACAGGATGAATAAACTCTATTTTACGTGCGTGTAAATGAATACTTCCGTCTTTATTGTTTCTTTTTGCGCCGTATTTTAAATCCCCCTTTATAGTAGATCCAATATTAGATAATTGAACTCTGATTTGGTGGTGACGTCCCGTTTCTAAATCTATTTCTAGTAAAGAATAATTATCTAATTTCTTTTTTACTTGATAACGAAGAATCGCTTTTTTACTTCCGTCAATTTCTTTTGAATAAGCTGTTGATTTATTGTTTTTGGGATTCTTTTTTAGGAAGTTTATTAAAGTATCAGAGGCTTTTTTAGGTTGATTTTTTACAACTGCCCAATAAGTTTTTTTGATAGTTTTATCTCGAAGCATTTTATTTAAACGTTCTAATGCTTTTGAAGTTCTAGCATATATAACAACACCAGAAGTAGGACGGTCTAAACGATGTACTGTTCCTAAAAATACAGCTCCAGGTTTGTTGTATTTGTCTTTGATGTATTCTTTTACAATATCAGAAAGTGGTTTGTCTCCAGTTTTATCTCCTTGAACAATATCACCCGCACGTTTATTGACAATAATTAAATGATTGTCTTCGTGTATAACTTGTAAATTTTCTTTGGTTGAGTGCATTTTAAAATGTCAATTCGAATATTATCGAAATGTTATTTAAAGTTATCAGCTACATCTTCGTTTACTTGATCGATGAATTTTAAAAATTCATCACGTCCAAAACCTGTAGAAGATGAAGTAACAAAACTCATAGGTAGTTCTTCCCAGAAATTTAATAATTTCTTTTTGTAAGAAGTTATTTGTTTGTTTAGTTTAGAGCTTCCTAGTTTATCAGCTTTTGTAAAAACAATACAGAAAGGAATTTGATTTTCTCCCAAGAATTTCATGAACTCTAAGTCAATTTTTTGTGGATCATGGCGAGAATCAATCAAAACAAAAGTGCAAACTAATTGCTCTCTTTCTTTAAAATAGTTTTCAATAAAAAACTGAAATATTTGTCGCTTCTTTTTAGAAACTTGCGCGTAACCATATCCTGGTAAATCAACTAAAAACCATTCGTCATTTATTTTAAAATGATTTATAAGTTGTGTTTTTCCTGGTTTCCCTGAAATTTTTGCCAAATCTTTACGCTCCATTAACATATTTATTAATGAAGATTTTCCAACATTAGAACGTCCAATGAATGCGTATTCAGGTATTCTGTCTTTTGGAGCCTTGGTAACATTACTGTTACTTATCACAAAGTCAGCAGATTTTATTTTCATAGATATAAGCTAAGTGGCTATTATATGTTTCTTTTAGAAAGCCAATCTTCTAAAATTGTATTAAATTTTTCAGGGGTTTCCATCATTGCAGCATGTCCACATTTGTCAATCCAAAATAAATCAGAATCTGGTAATAATTTATGAAAGTCATCTGCTACTTCTGGTGGAGTTACACCATCTTGTTTTCCCCAAATTAAACAAGTAGGTTGTTTCATGTTTGGCAAATCATTAGCCATATTGTGTCTAATCGCACTTTTGGCAATAGATAGAGTTTTTAGAGCTTTAACTCTGTCGTTTACAATTCCGTAAATATCATCAACCAATTCTTTGGTTGCGATTTTAGGGTCATAAAAAACCTCTTGAGCTTTAGTTTCGATATATTCGTAATTACCTCTTTTAGGATAGCTGTCTCCCATAGATTTTTCATACAAACCAGAACTTCCAGTTAAAACTAAAGCACCCACGTCTTTGGGGTAATGTTTAGTGTAGTATAAGGCTATATGTCCGCCTAAAGAGTTTCCTAGTAAAACAACATCTTTAAGCTCTTTGTGTTCAATAAAATCGTGTAAATAGTTAGCTAGGTTTTTTACGTTAGTTTTTATTAAAGGTAGTGTGTATAAAGGTAATTCAGGTATTAAAACTCGATATCCTTTCTTGGAAAAATATTTAAAAGTTTCATCAAAATTACTAAGAGCACCCATTAAACCGTGTAGTACGATTAATGCTCTTCCTTCACCTGCCTCTGCATATGTAAATTTGCCTTCTTTCTTTAAAAAATCAGTCATTTATATCTAGGTTTGACTCAACCACAAATGTAGTTCTTTTTTGTTAAATCTTCATTTTTATTATTTATCAACTTAGAGAGTGTGTAAATGTTCTTATACTCAGTTTTTTAGATTCGAAATCAAAAATTATCAACAAAGTGGTAAAAAGTGGTAAAAAGTGGTAAATATTTTCTATTTTTGGTGCATACTATAGTTTTTTACGTGATAAGCTTAATTGGAACATACGAATGTAAGGTGGATGCTAAAGGGAGGTTGATGATGTCGTCAGCCTTTAAGAAGCAGCTATCTTCTGTGTTACAAGATGGTTTTGTGGTTAAGAGGTCTGTTTTTCAGTCTTGTTTGGAGTTGTATCCGATGGAGGAATGGAATTTAATGATGCGCAAGATTAATAAGTTGAATCGTTTTGTGAAAAAAAACAATGATTTTATTAGAAGGTTTACTGCTGGGGTAAAAATAGTAGAAATGGATGCTTCGGGAAGGGTTTTAATTCCAAAAGATTTATGTCAGTTTGCTGACATAGAGAAACAGGTGGTTCTTTCTTCTGTGGGAAGCATTATTGAAATTTGGGATAAAAACAAGTATGAAAAAGTAATTGATGATGCTGTTGTTGATTTTGCTGATCTAGCAGAAGATGTGATGGGAAATATAGATGTAGATGAGTTATCATAGTCCGGTTTTGTTGAGTGAGAGTGTTGATGCGCTTAATATAAAAGAAGATGGTGTGTATGTTGATGTAACTTTTGGTGGCGGAGGTCATTCAAGAGAGATATTAAGTAGGTTGGGAGAGAGTGGGAAGTTGTTTGCTTTTGATCAGGATCCTGATGCGCAACAAAATAAAATTGAAGATGATCGTTTTGTGTTGATTGGAGAGAATTTTCGATTTATATCTAGATTTTTACGTTTTTATGGCGTAAAAAAAATAGATGGTGTTTTAGCTGATTTAGGTGTTTCTTCTCATCAATTTGATGAAGCCGAAAGAGGTTTTTCTACTCGTTTTGATGCTGATTTAGATATGAGAATGGATCAGAAATCAGATTTGTCAGCTAAAAAGATTATCAATAAGTATGAAGAGAAAGATTTGGCTGATGTATTGTTTTTGTATGGTGAGTTAAGGAATGCAAGAGTGTTGGCAAAAGAAATAGTGGAAGCAAGAGTTGAAGGAAATATTGAGACAAGTTTTCAATTAAAACAAGTTTTGCAGAGACATCTTCCAAAGGCTAAAGAACATAAAATATTAGCGCAAATATTTCAGGCAATAAGAATTGAGGTGAATCAAGAGTTGGAGGTGTTGAAGGAGTTTTTGGAGCAAATACCTAGGTTGTTAAATGATGATGGACGATTAAGTGTTATTTCTTATCACTCATTAGAAGATCGTTTGGTAAAAAGATTTATAAGAACGGGGTTGTTTGTGGGTGAACCAGAAAAAGATTTTTATGGAAATATTAGTGTTCCTATGCAAAAAGTGGGGAAAATGATAATTCCATCAAAAGAAGAAATTAAGGTAAATAATAGAGCTCGTAGTGCAAAACTTAGAATAGCAACATTAAAGTAATGTCGAAAGTTAAAAAAAACATTTACGATGTTCTACGTGGGGGCTTTTTAACAGGTGAAAGCTCTTTTAAAAATTGGAGGATACTAATTTTTGTAGTTGCATTACTTTTAATTATGATATCTAGTTCGCATAGTGCGGATACCAAAGTGATGTTAATATCGAAGTTGAATAAAGAAAAAAGAGAGTTGCGGGCTGAAGATATTGATACAAATACTAGGCTTATGAGAATGAAGCTAGAAAGCAATATTCGAGATAAAGTAAAAAATAAAGGTTTGTCTCCTGCAAAAACACCACCAAGTAAAATAAAAATAACATATAAAAAAGAATAAAAATGATAATTAAAAAAAGTATATTAAATAGGCTCTATGTGGTAGCTGTTTTAATGATGCTTTTTTTCGTAGTTATTGTTTTTAGAGTTTTTAATCTTCAATATGTAGAAGGTGATAAATATCGTAAGCTATCGTTAGAAAAAACAGAGAAAAATTTTACTGTTTATGCTAATAAAGGTAATGTATATGCTGCTGACGGAAATTTGTTAGCAACCTCAATGTCTAAGTACACTATTCGAATGGATGTGGTGGCAGTGAATTCAGATGTTTTTGAAAAAAATATACGATTTCTCTCAGAATCTTTGTCAAATTTATTGGGTAAATCGGCTAGTTATTATCAGAATAGATTGCGAGAAGCAAAAAAACGTAAAAATCGTTATTTGTTAATTGCTCGTAACATAGGGTATAATGATTATATGAAAATGAAAAGTTTTCCAATTTTTAAATTGGGGGTTTATAGAGGTGGTTTTATTGCTGAACAAAAAACCGTTCGTGTACATCCAATAGGTAAAATTGCAGAAAGAACTATAGGGTATGATAATAATAGGGGAGGTGCTGGTATTGAAGGTGCATTTGCTGATTATATGCAAGGGGAAAATGGTTCGCGTTTAAAACAGAGAATTGCAAAAGGACAATGGAAGCCTATAAATGATGTAAATGAAAAAGAGCCTGTAGATGGTAGTGATGTAATTACTACAATAGATGTGAATGTTCAGGATATTACACATCATGCTTTATTAAGGCAGTTAGAGTATTTCGAAGCTGATCATGGATGTGCGGTTGTGATGGAGGTTTCGACCGGAGAAATAAAAGCAATTTCTAATTTAGGAAGAACATCTGATGGTAAATATTTTGAAAAAAGAAATTATGCTGTTTGGGAGAGTCATGAACCAGGTTCAACATTTAAGTTGGCAAGTTTAATGGTTGCTTTAGATGATAAGGTTGTAGATACCTCTTATGTGGTTGATTGTGAAAAAGGTAAAATATTTATAAATAACCGTAAGGTAGAAGATAGTAAAAAAGGTGGTTTTGGGAAAATATCATTGGCGAGAGTTTTTGAAGTTTCATCTAATGTTGGAATAGTGAAAACAATTCAAAAGCATTATGATAAAAGACCTAAAAGATTTACTAATAAGATAAAGTCATTTGGTTTAGATCAATTAACAGGGGTGAAAATAAAAGGAGAAGGAAAACCATATATTCCTAATCCTTCAGAAAAATCTTGGAGCCCGATATCTTTAGAATGGATGGCTTGGGGTTACGGAATTCATCTTACACCTTTGCAAACACTAGCATTTTATAATGCTGTTGCTAATGACGGAAAATTAGTAAAACCATATTTTGTTAAAGAATTGAGAGTTGGAGGAAAGGTGGAGAAAAGTTTTACAACAGAGGTTTTAAAAGAAAAGATAGCATCACAAGTTACTTTAAATAAAGTTAGGAGAGTGATGGAGAATGTGGTTAAAAAAGGAACTGCCAAAAACGTTTATTCACCTAATTTTTCAATGGCAGGTAAAACGGGAACAGCTAAGAAATGGATTCCTAAGTACAAGGATGAAAAAGGTAAAACTGTTTATGGTCATTACTCAAATAAAAAATATGTAGCTTCTTTTGCTGGTTTTTTTCCAGCGAAAAAACCAAAATATTCATGTATCGTAGTTGTTCATAGTCCGAAAAAAGAAAAAGGATATTATGGAGCTACAGTTGCTGCACCTGTATTTAAAGAAATTGCTCAAAAAATTTATACAACTAATCCAATAGACAATCAATTAGTGTCTGATAAAATTGAGTACGCTAGTCTTGATAAAAATTATCAAAATTATTATCAAAAACTAAGGAAGTATAAAACAATTATGCCAAAGGTTTTAGGAATGAGTGGTATGGATGCAATTGCTTTGTTGGAGAATATGGGTTTGAAAGTGAAATTTTCTGGAATGGGAAAAGTAACAGAGCAGTCTATTAATAACGGAATTAAAGTTAAAAAAGGATCAACAGTTTATTTAAAATTATCATAATTGAAATATTTAAAAGACATACTATATAAAGTTGCTGTAAACGCTGTTTATGGTAGTATTGATGTTGAAATTAATAATATTCAATTTGATAGCAGACAGATTCAAAAGTATGATGCTTTTGTTGCTCAAAAAGGTGTAACTGTTGATGGTCATCAATTTATAGGTAAAGCTTTGTCGTTAGGAGCATCTGTAATAATTTGTGAAGAGATTCCATTAAGCTTTCAAGAGGGGGTTACTTATGTGCAAGTTGAAGATTCAAATGTTGCGTTGGCAATAATGTCAGCTAATTTTTATGATAATCCATCTAATGATTTAGAACTTGTTGGTGTTACTGGAACAAATGGTAAAACGACAATTACTACACTTTTATATCAGTTATTTAAAAAAGCAGGATATAAAGTTGGTTTGCTTTCTACTGTTAAAATAATGGTTGATGAAACTGAATATGAAGCAACACATACGACACCAAATTCATTAATGATAAATAAGTATTTATCTATGATGATAAATGAAGGTGTTGAATATTGCTTTATGGAAGTGAGCTCTCATGGTGTTCATCAAAAGAGAACAGAAGGCTTAAGTTTTGTAGGAGGAGTTTTTACTAATCTTTCTCACGATCATTTAGATTATCACGAAACTTTTGCAGAGTATAGAGATGTTAAAAAATCATTTTTCGATTCGTTACCAAAATCAGCATTTGCATTAGTGAATATTGATGATAAAAACGGGCAAATAATGTTGCAAAACACTAAGGCAAATAAGCAAACATATGCTTTAAAAACTTTGGGTAATTTTAAAGCGAAGGTTTTAGAAAAAAGGTTTTCAGGAACCTTACTTACCATAAATAATATTGAAGTTTGGACGAAATTAATAGGTGAGTTTAACGCTTCGAATTTATTAGCGATTTATGGGGTAGCAGAATTGTTAGGTCTTGAGAAACTTGAAGTACTTAGGGTTATTAGTGAGTTAGAAAGTGTAAGTGGTCGTTTTGAGTATACAATTTCAAGTAGTGGTATTACTGCGATTGTAGATTATGCACATACACCAGATGCGCTTAAAAATGTACTACAAACTATTAATGATATTCGATCGGGTAACGAAAATGTATTAACTGTTGTTGGTTGTGGCGGAGATAGAGATAAAACTAAACGACCAAAAATGGCAAATATAGCTTCGTTGTTAAGTAATCAAGCCATTTTTACATCAGATAATCCAAGGACAGAAGATACTCAGATTATTATTGATGAAATGGAAAGTGGAGTTGCAGCTGAAAACTATAACAAGACATTATCAATTTTAGATAGAAAACAAGCAATTAAAACGGCGTGTAAACTAGCCAAATCTGGAGATATAATACTAATTGCGGGAAAAGGACATGAAAATTATCAAGAGATAAATGGTGTAAAACATTATTTTGATGATTTAGAAGAAGTAACCAATTGTTTTAATCAACTAAAAAACTCTTAAAATGCTGTACTATATATTTCAATATTTAGAAAATGAATTTAATCTAACTGGGGCAAGTGTATTCCAATTTATTACATTTCGTTCGGCAGCAGCATTTATATTGTCATTGTTAATTTCTACAATTTTTGGAAAAAAAATTATTGATTTTCTAAGAAAGCAACAAGTTGGTGAAACAGTTAGAGATTTAGGTCTAGTAGGTCAAGTGCAAAAATCAGGGACACCAACAATGGGTGGAGTGATTATCATTTTAGCAACATTAATTCCTGTTTTGTTATTAGCAAGATTAGAAAATATTTACATCATCATTTTATTAATTACCACAGTTTGGATGGGGTTAATTGGTTTTACAGATGATTATATTAAAGTGTTTAAGAAAGATAAAGGAGGTCTTAAAGGTAAATTTAAAGTTCTTGGGCAAATAGGTTTAGGAATTATAGTTGGTTCAATGTTGTATTTTAATTCAGATGTTACAATTAAAGAGCAATTACCTCAAAACGAGCAGATAGTTCAGGTTGATGGAAAGAAAAAAGTCTTTGGAGAGGCTCATAAATCAACAAAAACAACAGTTCCTTTTTTAAAAGATAATGAATTAGATTATGCAAAAGTATTTAGTTTTTTAGGAGATGGATATGAAAAATACGGTTGGATTATCTTCATATTTGTGGTTGTTTTTATAGTAACAGGAGTTTCAAATGGAGCAAATTTAACTGATGGGATAGATGGTTTAGCGGCAGGTTCATCTGCAATAATTGTAATAACCTTGGCAATTTTTGCTTGGGTATCTGGTAACATCATTTTTGCTGATTATTTAGATGTAATGTATATACCTAAATCTGGTGAAATGACTGTTTTTATACTTGCTTTTGCAGGAGCTTTAATAGGGTTTTTATGGTATAATACATATCCTGCTCAAGTATTTATGGGTGATACAGGTAGTTTGACTATTGGGGGAATTATCGCTGTTATAGCTATTGCAATTCGTAAGGAGTTATTGTTGCCGATTTTAGCGGGGATTTTTGTGATAGAAATCTTATCGGTTATGATTCAGGTTTCTTGGTTTAAATACACAAAAAAGAAGTTCGGAGAAGGAAGACGTGTGTTTAAAATGTCGCCATTACATCATCATTATCAAAAATTAAATTATCACGAAAGTAAAATTGTAACTCGTTTTTGGATAGTTGGAATTTTATTGGCTGTATTTACAATCGTAACATTAAAGTTAAGATAAATGAAAAATCTAGTTGTTTTAGGAAGCGGCGAAAGTGGTATTGGTACGGCTATTTTGGGTAAACAAAAAGGTTTCAATGTTTTTGTTTCTGACAAAGGAACAATTGTAGATAAATATAAAAAAGTTCTTTTACATCATAATATCGATTTTGAAGAGAATAAGCATACAGAAAGTAAAATTTTTGCAGCAGATTTGGTAATGAAAAGTCCAGGGATACCAGATAATCTAAAATTAATTCAGGAGTTGATTTCTAAAGAAATTAAAGTTGTTTCTGAGATAGAGTTTGCAAGTAAGTATTCAAATGCAACTATTGTTGGAATTACCGGGTCTAACGGAAAAACAACCACTACGATGTTAGCTCATTTTGTATTAAAGAAGATGGGTTTGAATGTAGGTGTTGGGGGTAATATAGGAGATAGTTTTGCAGCGCAAATAGCAGAAAATAAACACGATAGTTATGTGTTAGAATTAAGTAGTTTTCAGTTAGATGGAATAGAGGATTTTAATTCACATATTGCGATAATTACAAATATAACACCTGATCATTTAGATCGATATGAATACGATTTTGATAAGTATATAGCATCTAAATTCAGAATAGTAAAAAATCAGACGGAAAACGATTTTTTAATTTATGATGCAGATGATGAAGCGATACAAAATTGGTTAAGTAACAATAAGATTAAATCAAAATTAGTTCCTTTTTCAATAGAAAAAGAATTGCAATACGGAGCTTTTTTAAGAGAAGATAAAATTATAATGAAATTAAAAACTGAAGATGTACTAATGAATGTTTCAGAATTAACATTACAAGGAAAACATAATACAAAAAATGCAATGGCAGCTTCTTTAGTAGCAAGATTATTAAAAGCTAGAAAAGAAACAATTGCTGAGAGTTTGTCTGATTTCGAAGGTGTAGAACATCGATTAGAAAATGTACAGAAAATAAACGGAGTTCAATATGTCAATGATAGTAAAGCAACAAATGTAAATGCAGCATTTTATGCATTAGAATGTATGGATAGCCCTACAGTTTGGATTGTTGGTGGTGTAGATAAAGGAAATGATTATAGCGATTTAATGCCTTTAGTGAGGGAAAAAGTAAAGGCGATTATTTGTTTAGGCTTAGATAATCAAAAAATCATTGATACTTTTGGTAATGTTGTAGATGTTTTGGTTGAAACAGCAGGAGCAGAAGAAGCTGTAAAAGTGGCTTATAAATTAGCTAAAAAAGGCGATACGGTTTTATTATCTCCGGCTTGTGCTAGTTTTGATTTGTTTGACAGTTATGAAGATAGAGGAGCGAAGTTTAAGCAAGCAATAAAAAATTTGTAAAAAATAAGTGAAAACCATTTTTCAACATATAAAAGGAGATAAAGCTATTTGGGCTATTGTTACAGTGTTAGCAATATTTTCTTTTATGCCAATTTATAGTGCTAGTGCAAATTTGGTATATGTTGTTGGTAAAGGGTCTACTTTAGGTCATTTAATTAAGCATGTAGTTTTGTTGTTAACAGGTTTCGCAATTATTTATGCGGTTCACAAAATCCCTTATAGATATTTTAGTGGAGGAGCTGTTTTAATGTTGCCAGTTGTTGTTTTGTTATTGATTTTTACTTTGGCTCAAGGAACAATAATTGGAGGAGCGAATGCTAGTAGGTGGATACGGATTCCGTTCGTAGGTATTGGTTTTCAAACTTCTACTTTAGCAGGTTTGGTTCTAATGGTGTATGTTGCAAGGTATTTTGCAAAAAATAAAGAAAATTTAATTGGTTTTAAAGATAGTTTGATAAACTTGTGGTTGCCAGTTGGTTTGGTGCTTATTTTAATATTACCAGCAAACTTTTCAACAACAGCGATTGTCTTTTTTATGGTAATGCTATTAAGTTATATTGGAGGTTATCCTTTAAAGTATATAGGGTATATTTTAAGTATTGGACTTTTTGCTTTTCTGTTTTTTATTTTAGTAGCAAAAGCATTTCCAGATGCGATGACAAATCGTGTTAATACATGGAAAAGTAGGATTGAAAACTTTTCTAAATCTGATGGAAAAGAAGATTATCAGGTAGAAAAAGCTAAAATAGCAATTGCTACAGGGGGGGTTGTGGGTAAAGGTCCTGGTAAAAGTGTTCAGAAAAATTTTTTACCACAATCATCATCAGATTTTATCTATGCAATTATTGTTGAAGAGTATGGTTTTGTTGGAGCTTTAATTGTGGTATTTATATATTTTTTATTACTCTTCAGAATTTTAATAGCAGCAAAAAAAGCTACTACTATCTTCGCAACATTGTTAGTTATTGGGGTCGGGGTTCCTATTGTTTTTCAAGCTATGATAAACATGGCAGTTGCTGTAAATATTTTACCAGTTACTGGGCAAACACTTCCGTTAATTAGTAGTGGAGGTACTTCAATATGGATGACTTGTTTTGCATTAGGAATGATTTTAAGTGTAAGTGCATCTAAAAACGAGACAGAAGAAACTATTTTAGATGATAACCCTTTAGATATTTTACATGAAACAATCGATTAATGTCATAATAAGTGGAGGTGGTACAGGAGGTCATATTTATCCTGCGATAGCAATAGCGAACGAAATTAAAGTACGATATCCAAAAGCTAATATTTTATTTGTAGGAGCAAAAGATAAAATGGAAATGGAAAAGGTTCCACAAGCAGGTTATGAAATTAAAGGTTTATGGATTTCAGGAATACAGCGTAGCTTAACGTTTAAGAATTTAATGTTTCCTTTTAAAATGATTAGCAGTTTGTGGAGTGCTAATAGAATCATTAATAAATTTAAACCAGATGTTGCGATTGGAACAGGTGGTTTTGCAAGTGGGCCAACTTTATTGATGGCTAATAAAAAAAGAGTGCCAACATTAATTCAAGAGCAAAATTCCTATCCAGGAATTACGAATAAGTTATTGAGTAAAAAGGCTAGTAAAATATGCGTTGCTTATGATAATTTAGAACGATTTTTTCCACAAGATAAAATTAAAAAAACTGGAAATCCAGTGCGTCAAGATTTGTTGTTAATCCATACTAAAGTTGATGAAGGAAAGGAGTTTTTTAAGTTAAATAAAAAGAAAAAAGCAATATTAATTATTGGTGGTAGTTTAGGTGCTAGAAAAATAAATCAATTAGTAGAAGCTAATTTAGAGTTTTTTAAAGAGCAGGATGTTCAATTGATATGGCAATGCGGTAAGTTGTATTTCGAAGAGTATAATAAATACAATGAATTAGAAAATGTTCAAGTTTATCAATTTTTAAATAGAATGGATTTAGCATATGCTGCAGCTGATTTTATTGTATCTAGAGCTGGTGCAAGTTCGGTATCAGAATTATGTATTGTTGGTAAGCCAACAATATTTATTCCTTCACCAAATGTAGCAGAAGATCATCAAACAAAAAATGCAAAATCAATAGCTGATAAACATGGGGCTATCATTATAAAAGAATCAGAATTAGAAACTTTTCCTATTGTTATTGAAACTTTATTAAAAGATAAAGGTAAGCAAGAGAGTTTAAGTCAAAATATTAATGAGTTGGCGTTACCGAGCGCAACTAATGATATTGTTAATGAAATAGAAAAATTAATTAATTAGTGAATTTAAAAGGAATACATAACGTTTATTTTGTTGGAGTTGGAGGAATCGGAATGAGTGCAATAGCTCGTTATTTTTCTGCGAATGGTAAAGTGGTTGCAGGTTATGATAAAACACCAAGTCCTATAACAAAAAGTTTAGAAGATATTGGTGTTAAAGTTCATTTTGATGATGCTATTGATAACATTCCAATTTCTTTTTTAAATAAAGAAAAAACGTTGGTTGTTTACACACCAGCAATACCAAGTAGCCATCAAGAATTAAATTATTTTATTAAAAACGGTTTTTCAGTTTTAAAAAGAGCTGAGATTTTAGGGGAGATAACAAAAAATACTTTTTGTTTAGGGGTTGCAGGTACTCATGGTAAAACAACTACTTCATCTATACTTGGTCATATTATGCAACCTAAAAAAGTGACTTCTTTTCTAGGAGGAATTGCTGAGAATTATAATTCAAATTTAATTTTAGGGGAGGATAAAATATCGGTTGTTGAGGCAGATGAATTTGATAGATCATTTTTACAATTATCTCCAAATATAGCTTGTGTAACTTCTATGGATGCAGATCATTTGGATATTTATGGAGAGAGCGAGCAGTTACAGCAATCGTTTAGAGATTTTGCTAATAAGGTTTCTGATACTTTAATCGTAGCTAAAGGATTGCCTCTAAAAGGGCTTACTTATGCGGTAAATGAAGAGGCAGATTACATGGCACATAATGTGAAAATTAATGAAGGGAAATATGTTTTTGACGTACAGACACCTACTTCTGAAATAAAAAATATTGAATTTCATTTACCAGGGCATCATAATATGATGAATGCTTTAGCGGCATTAGCAATGGCAGACGTTTACGGAGTTTCTTTAGAGGGTATAAAAAAACAATTAGGAACTTTTAAGGGTGTTCAACGTAGATTTTCATATAAAATTAAAACAAAAAATTGTGTTTTAATTGACGATTATGCGCATCATCCAACAGAAATAAATGCAGTTGAGTATTCTGTAAGAGAAATGTATCCAAATACTAAGGTGTTAGCGGTGTTTCAACCTCATTTATTTAGTAGGACAAAAGATTTTGCTGATGATTTTGCTAATGCTTTGTCAAAATTTGATGAACTACTATTGTTAGATATTTATCCAGCAAGAGAGTTACCTATAAAAGGAGTTACTTCTTCATGGTTATTAGATAAAGTTAATTCAGATAATAAAAAATTAATTTTAAAAGAAGAATTAAGTGACCAAATCTTAAAATCTGAATCTAAAATAATGGTAATGTTAGGTGCGGGAGATATTGGTTTGTTAGTAGAAGAAGTAAAAAATAGTTTAGAGAAAAAACATAAAATAAATGATTAAAAAAGTGGTGACATATTTGTCTTTTTTAGCGCTATTGGTGTTTTTAGGAGTTTTATATGGGTTTACATCTAATAAAAATGGTGCTAAAAAGGTAGCAGAAACAGTAGTGGAGTTTGAAGCAGGTGACAATAACTTTTTGACGCACAGTATGGTTGATAAATTGTTAATACAAAATGAAGTTTTTGTTAAAAATCAACCAAAAAGAGTAGTAGATTTACACTTTCTGGAAGCTAGTGTATTGGACAATCCATATGTTGAAAAAGCAGATGTTTTTTTAACCATTGAAGGGGTGTTAAAAGCTGTTATAAAACAAAGGACACCGATAGCTCGTATTGTTGATAAAGGTAAGTCTTTTTATGTTGATAAATTTGGAGTAAAAATTCCATTATCATCAAATTTTTCAGCAAGAGTACCGTTAGTTTCTGGAGTAGGGGACTCTAAAGAAATCAAAGAATTAACGAGTTTAATAAAAGCAATTGAAAGTAATGATTTTCTCGTTAAAGAAATTATTGCAATTCAAAAAAATGCTAAAAATGAATATGTATTTACCGTAAGAAGTGGTGATTATAAAATAATTTTTGGCGAATTTATAAATGTTGATGTAAAGTTTAAAAAGTTAATAGCCTTTTATAATAAGGCGCTAACTGATAAAACTATTAAAAAGTATAAGACAATAAATGTAAAATACCACAACCAAGTTGTGTGCACAAAACAAAATCAAGATGGAAAACAATAAAATCGCTGTTGGTTTAGATATTGGAACAACCAAAATTGTTGCCATGATTGGGCGTAAAAACGAATACAATAAAATAGAAGTTTTAGGTATTGGTAAAGCCAAAAGTTTAGGTGTAAAAAGAGGAGTGGTAAATAATATTACGCAAACAATACAATCAATACAACAAGCTGTTGATGAAGCACAAAGTGTTTCTGGGCAAAAAATTGAAAACGTTGTAGTTGGTATTGCAGGTCAACATATTCGTAGTTTGCATCATAGCGATTATATAACGAGAGAGCAATCTGATGAAGTTATAGATGAGAATGATATAGAGAATCTTGTAGGTCAGGTACATAAATTAGTAATGCTTCCTGGAGAAGAAATAATACATGTATTGCCTCAAGAATTTAAAGTTGATAGTCAATCAGAAATAAAAGAGCCTATAGGTATGTATGGAGGTAGACTAGAAGCTAATTTTCATGTTGTAGTAGGGCAAGTATCTTCTATTAGAAATATAGGAAGATGTGTTAAAAGTGCGGGTTTAAGTTTATCAGATATTACATTAGAACCTTTAGCATCAGCATCTGCAGTTTTAAGTCAAGAAGAAAAAGAAGCTGGTGTTGCTTTAATAGATATAGGTGGAGGTACAACAGATTTAGCCATTTTTAAAGATGGAATAATTCGTCACACAGCTGTAATTCCTTTTGGAGGAAATGTTATTACAGATGATATTAAAGAAGGTTGTTCAATTATAGAAAAGCAAGCAGAATTATTAAAAATTAAGTTTGGTAGCGCATGGCCAGGGGAAAATAAAGAAACAGAAATAGTTTCTATTCCAGGTTTAAGAGGTAGAGAACCTAAAGAGATTACGCTTAAAAATTTATCAAAAATAATTCACGCAAGAGTTCAAGAAATTATTGAGCACGTGTACTTAGAAATTAAAAACTATGGGCACGAAACTCAAAAAGGAAAATTAATTGCAGGTATTGTTTTAACAGGAGGAGGTTCTCAGTTACAACATTTACGACAATTAGTAGAATACATTACAGGTATGGATGTTCGTATTGGATATCCAAACGAACATTTAGCAGGAGAATCAGATAGTGTTTTGTCAAGTCCTTCGTATGCAACAGCAGTAGGTTTGTTAATGGAAGGTTTGAAAAAAGAAGTTGAGGAGAATGAAGAGGAAGCTATAGAAGTTCATGCTGAAACAAAAGTATCTTTAAATGAAATTTCTGAAGAAGAAGTTCAAGAGGAAAAAGTAGTAGAAAAAGAATACAAACCAAAAGAGAAATCTAAATCTATCTTTGAAAAATTCACAGAAAAGTTCAAAGAATTTTTAGATAACGCAGAATAAAATAAAAGTATAATAAGTTATCCTGTTAACCCCTAAGACAGGAATATAAACGAGTAAGAATTAATAAAAAGAAACGTTGTTATGAGCGCAGAATTCAATAACATTTCATTCGATATGCCAAAAACACAATCAAACGCTATTAAAGTAATTGGTGTTGGTGGGGGTGGTAGTAATGCTGTAAATCACATGTTTAGTAAACAAATTCACGGGGTAGATTTCGTAATTTGTAACACAGATGCACAAGCATTAGAAAATAGTCCGATACCTAATAAGATACAATTAGGAGCGCATTTAACTTCTGGGTTAGGTGCTGGGGCAAATCCTGATGTAGGAGCACAAGCTGCAGCAGAAAGTATTCAAGAAATTCAACAAATGTTGAGTACGCATACCAAAATGGTATTTATTACTGCTGGTATGGGAGGAGGTACAGGTACTGGTGCTGCGCCTATCATTGCAAAAATTGCAAAGGATATGGATATTCTTACGGTAGGAATCGTAACAATGCCGTTTCAGTTTGAAGGTAGAATGCGTTCGAAACAAGCTCAAAACGGAGTTGATGAATTACGTAAAAATGTAGATTCTTTAATTGTTATTAATAATAATAAATTACGTGAAGTTTATGGTAATTTAGGATTTAAAGCTGGTTTTTCTAAAGCAGATGAAGTATTAGCAACAGCAGCTAAAGGTATTGCAGAGGTAATTACACATCATTACAAACAAAATATCGATTTACATGATGCTAAAACTGTGTTATCTAATAGTGGTACAGCAATTATGGGGTCTGCAAAAGAAACGGGAGCAAATCGTGCTAAAAATGCTATTGTAAAGGCATTAGATTCTCCATTGTTAAACGATAATAAAATTACAGGAGCTAAAAACGTATTATTATTAATTGTTTCAGGAACAAATGAAGTTACTTTAGATGAAATAGGTGAAATTAATGATTACATTCAAGATGAAGCTGGGTACGATGCTAATATTATTATGGGTATTGGTGAAGACGAGTCTTTAGAAGACGGAATAGCTGTAACTATTGTAGCTACAGGTTTTGCAGTTGAGCAGCAAAGTAATATTACAAATACTGAGGTAAAGAAAATTGTACATACATTAGAAGATAATCAAAAAGCTACCTATAATTTTACTGAACAAAAAATTCAATCTGCGCCAAGTATTAATGAGCCTTTAACAAATAAAACAGAAGCTAAAGTTGTTCATGT
This sequence comes from uncultured Tenacibaculum sp., assembly GCA_964498665.1. Lineage (GTDB taxonomy): Bacteria > Bacteroidota > Bacteroidia > Flavobacteriales > Flavobacteriaceae > Polaribacter. Next base: position 22,405 of record CAZCHR010000019.1, read on the forward strand.
TTTAGAAGAAGAAGCAAAGGAACCAAAATTAGAATTGATTCCTACAACTGAGGCTATTAAAAATATTAATGTTACTTATGATGAAATTGAAATAGAAACAATTTCTGAGGAAGATTTTATTATTACTAATATTACCGAACAGCAAAACGAGGTTAAAGAAGTAACTCAACAAGTTGTACAGCAAGATTTATTATTTGATTTACCGTTAAATTCTTTCGAAGAAATTAAACCAGAATCTAAATTTGTAGAAACAACTGAAGCAATAAAAAATATTGAGGTTGTTGCTGAAGAGATTAAACCAATAAATCATCAAATTGAAAAAAGATATGTACTTGACGATTTTGATGCAAAACCAACTATCGGTAAGAGTTCAACTCCTATTATAAAAGAGGAGGTAGAGGAAGCGTTACAGTTTGAGGTAAGAAATAAAACTCAAGAGGAAATTAATAATATTGATACTGTAAGTGAAGAAGTTTCCCCCTTAAGTTTAACGGTATCAGAATTAAAGCAAAGAGCTAAAGAAAGACGCGAGAAAATGAAGGGCTTTAATTATAAGTTTAACGATCAGGTAAGTAAAAATATTGATGAAATAGAACGTCAGCCAGCATACAAAAGATTAGGAGTTGATATCGATACACAATCAGAAATAAGTAAAAAAGATACAGCATTAAATGCAGATAAAAATGATTTATTACGTTCTAATAATTCATTTTTACATGATAATGTAGATTAATAAAAAATAAGATATACTTTTAAATTCCCGAATTATTCGGGAATTTTTTAATTAAAACAAATACAAAACTATGAGTGTACAAAAACAAGTAATGGATAAAATGAAGGAAGCAATGAAGGCTAAAGACACTGTAGCTTTAACTGCTTTAAGAGCATTAAAATCAGTTTTCATGTTAGTAACCTGAGTTCGATTAATAAAAAGAGAGTTGATTAGTTTTAATCGTTTGA
>CAZCHR010000020.1:0-22682 GCA_964498665.1 uncultured Tenacibaculum sp.
TTTTACAATTGCTGATTTAGCAACCCAAGAAACTTTTAATTCTAATGAACCTACTGGAAATGAAGATAAATTATCTTTCCCTAAAGTTTTATTTAATATTGAATCTTTAAATTTTTCTGCAGCATTCTTCAATATAGGGTCTACGTGAATTGAGTAGAAAATAGTATCTGATTTTTTATGTATACTATAATCAGGATTAGTTGTTAAAATACCACTAGAACCTGCTTGATGTATATATTTTAAAACTACAGACGCTCCTTCTTTTTGAGATACAACATCCATATGAGAACTTACTTGAGTTAACCTTTTAGGATTTAAAAACAAAGGTAACTTTTCACCTATGTATAACGGTTGTTCTTTACCATTAACATTTATTTTTAACTTTTCAATCTCGTAAGTTGGTTTTGTTAACCATAAAAATTTTTGCCATGACCATTGATGAAAAATAGCATTTGTTGATGTTGATTTTGCAAAAGGGCTATTTCTACCCTCTAAAGGGTTTTTAGTTTCTGAATGCGGAAACCAATTATTTTTACATAAATCCCCTATCAAATTAGATTTAACAGCATATGTAGATTTGTCAGTAATTTCTTTTTGCTTTTTTTTACATGATATAAAAAACATAACACTTAAAAAGAGTGCTATTTTTATAATTAATTTGAATGATAAATTCATGATTTGTTAGTTTTGGTTACGTTCTATCAAAATTGAGAATTAAAATTATTTCTTTCCTAAAAAATATCATGAGCTATCAAATTTAAGTCATAAAAACAGTGACATTGATAGTAACTGTATGTCTTTAAATCACAATATGTAAAAAACCATCTAAAATCACTAATAAACAAAACTAATCTCTTAGTTTTGCATCCCTTTTTTATAAAAAACAAAAAAATGAATAAACACGAAGAATATATGAGTGAAGCTGTAAAAGCAGCTTTAAAAGGAATGAGTAACAATGAAGGAGGTCTTTTTGGATGTATTGTTGTAAAAGATGGAGAAATTATTGGTCGTGGAAATAACAAAGTTACTTCTACAAACGATCCAACTGCACATGCAGAAGTTACAGCAATTAGAGACGCTTGTAAAAATTTAGGTTCTTTTCAATTAGATGGATGTATTGTATATACTTCTTGCGAACCTTGTCCTATGTGTTTAGGTGCTATTTACTGGGCAAGACCTGATAAAGTTTATTATGGAAGTAACCAAGTAGATGCTGCTAATATTGGTTTTGATGATGAATTTATTTATAAAGAAATTCCATTACCATATGAAAAAAGAAGCATCCCTTTTGAACAAATCGGAAGAGATATTGCCTTAGAGCCATTTGAAAAATGGACTGAAAAACAAGATAAAATAGAGTATTAAAAATTGAATCCGAAGTTTAAGCTTCGGATTTTTTTATCAAACTAATTAAGTAACTTTGTAATAATAAAAACAACAAATAACACATGACTACTTTATTGATAAACATAAAGGAATTAATACAAGTTCGAGAAGCATCAATTAAAAAAGTTTCAGGTAAAGACATGAACGTTTTACCTACTATAAAAAATGCATTTTTATTATTAGAAAATGATATAATTCTTGATTTTGGATTAATGAAAGATTTATCTATTTCTGCTGAAAAAACAATTGACTGCACTGGTAAAATGATTTTACCTACTTGGTGTGATTCTCATACGCATATTGTGTATGCTGGTAATAGAGAACAAGAGTTTGTTGATAGAATCAACGGATTAACATACGAAGAGATTGCTAATAATGGTGGCGGAATTTTAAATTCTGCAAAAAAACTACAGGAAACATCAGAAGAAGAATTATACAAACAATCTGCTGTTCGCTTAGAAGAAGTAATGAAATTAGGTACTGGTTCGGTAGAAATTAAATCAGGTTATGGTTTAACTGTGGATGCTGAACTAAAAATGTTACGTGTAATTAAAAAACTTCGTGATAGTTACAACTTACCAATAAAAGCTACTTTTTTAGGTGCACATGCATTTCCTGCTGAATATAAAAACAATAAAGAAGGCTACATTAATTTAATTATTAACGAAATGTTACCTAAGATAGCTGAAGAAAATTTAGCGGAGTTTATTGATGCTTTTTGCGAAACAGGGTATTTCTCTGTTGAAGATACAGACAGAATTTTAGAAGCTGGAAAAAAATACGGATTAACGCCTAAAGTACACGTGAATCAGTTTACAACTATTGGGGGTGTTCAGATAAGTGTAAAACACGATGCTTTATCTGTAGATCATTTAGAGGTAATGAACGCTGATGACATAAAAACTTTAAAAGGAAGCAACACAATGCCTGTAGCGTTACCTTCTTGTTCTTATTTTTTAAGTATTCCTTATACTCCAGCTCGTGATATAATTAATGCTGATTTACCTTTAGCCTTAGCTACCGATTTCAACCCAGGGTCTACTCCATCTGGTAATATGAACTTTGTAGTCGCAACTGCTTGTATTAAGATGAAAATGACTCCAGAAGAAGCAATTAATGCAGCCACTATTAACGGAGCTTACGCTATGAATTTATCTGATGAAGTAGGAAGTATTACTAAAGGAAAAAAAGCTAACTTTATCATTACTAAAGAGATTTTAAGTTATGGAGCAATTCCGTATAACTTTGGTTCAGTTTTAATTGATTCGGTTTTTATTAACGGAAAAGAAATATAAACAACGTCATTCCGAACAAAATGAAGGAATCTTTAAATTTAGATTGCTTCGTTGCACTCGCAATGACAATATTTTACAATTATGCTACAAATATTTAGTCAATTTGATATTAATAATTTTGTAAATCCACGAGATGGAGAAACTAAAATTGGAGAGTTAGTTCAATCTGTTTCTAATATTGAAGAACTTAAAAATTCTTCAGCTAAATATGTCATCCTTGGAGTACCTGAAGATATTGGTGTTAAAATGAATTATGGTAATGGTGGTGCACAAACAGCATTCGTTCCTGCTTTAAAGTCATTTTTAAACACACAACAAAATCAGTTTGTTAACGGGCAAGATATTCTTGTTTTAGGATATTTAGACTATGCTGATGAAGTTTTAAAATTTGATGGATCTGATAGAGAAAAAGGTGATTTATTGATGAAAGCTATCGATCAAAAATTATCTTCTGTTATAAAAATAATTGTAGAAGCTGGTAAAACTCCAATTGTAATTGGTGGTGGACATAACAATGCTTACGGAAATTTAAAGGGATTGTCAGAAGCAAAAAATCAACCGATAAATGTTATCAATTTAGATGCGCATACCGATTTACGAAAATTAGAAGAACGTCATAGTGGTAACGGGTTTTCATATGCATTAGAGCATAATTATCTAGATAAATATTTTATGTTTGGATTGCATGAAAATTATACGCCTCAATATATTTTTGATTTTATTCATAGCAATACCAACATAGATTATAACACCTACGAAGAGTTAGAAGTTTATAAATCTGTTCCATTTGAAAACGAACTACAAAGAGCTAAAACATTCATAGAACAAAAGCCTTTTGGTATTGAGATTGATTTAGATTGCATTCAACATTTTCCTAGTAGTGCAATGACACCAAGTGGATTTTCACCTCAACAAGCACGTAGATTTGTGTATGAATTAAGTAAACTTAAAAACACGTCTTATATACATATTTGCGAAGGTGCTCCTGCTATTATGAAAGATAATATCGCTAACGGACAAGTAGGTAAATTTATAAGTTATTTAATTTCTGATTTTATAAAAGCAAACAATAATAAATAAAAAAGAGAAGCAAATTGCTTCTCTTTTTTATTGGTTTAACTATTTTAAAACAGCTGCTCCTTTTTTACTTTTTGATATTCTTGAACAATAGATTCTAAAACCTCTTTTACTGATTTAACCTCATGTATCAATCCTGCTACCTGTCCTATTTCTAGTTCTCCATCCTCTAAATCACCTTCAAACATTCCTTTTTTTGCTCTCGCACGACCTAACAATTCTTTTATCTGCTCTATCGTAGGATTTTGCTGATATAATTCTTGTACTTCTTGATAAAACTTATTCTTCACCAAACGTACCGGAGCTAGTTCTTTTAATGTTAAATGCGTTCCACCGTCTTTTACATCAACAATTGTTTGTTTAAAGTTATCATGTGCAGAAGATTCTAAGGTAGCTGCAAAACGGCTTCCTATTTGCACGCCATCAGCACCTAAAACCATTGCAGCTAACATACCTCTACCCGATCCTATTCCTCCTGCAGCAATTACAGGAATCTTAACCTGCTCTTTTACCATGGGAATCAACGTAAAAGTTGTTGTTTCCTCTCTTCCGTTATGTCCTCCAGCTTCAAAACCTTCGCAAACTACAGCATCTACTCCAGCAACTTCCGATTTTAATGCAAACTTTACAGAACTTACGACATGGACTACCGTAATTCTTTTTTCTTTTAAAAAGCTCGTCCATGTTTTTGGGTTTCCAGCAGATGTAAAAACAATCTTCACACCTTCTTCAACAATAATATCCATGATCTTTTCAATATCTGGATACAACATTGGTACGTTTACTCCAAAAGGTTTATCAGTTGCTTTTTTACATTTTTGAATATGTTCACGAAGCACATCTGGATACATAGAACCAGCACCGATTAAACCTAATCCGCCAGCATTAGAAACTGCAGATGCTAATTTCCATCCACTCACCCAAATCATCCCTCCTTGAACAATTGGATATTGTATATTAAATAGTTTGGTTATTTTATTTTGCATAAGGTAAATGTACAATCATTAAATAATAAGCACAAAAAAACCTCGAATAAATCGAGGTTAAATTTTATATAATTTCATTGCTTTTTAGTTCTAAGAAATCACTCCCGAACCTAACAATTCTTCATTTTTATACCAAGCTACAAATTGCCCTTCTTGAATTGCTGATTGTGCATTTTCAAAGGCTACATATAATCCACTTTCTACTTTATATAAACTTGCTTTTTCTAATTTTTGACGGTAACGGATCCTAGCTTCTACTTCCATTGACTCACCAGTTTTTAAAGCTAAATCTTCGCGAACCCAGTGCAACTCTTCATTAGAAACAAATAATACTTTTCTATATAATCCGGCGTGGTTTTTACCTTCACCTGTATAAATTACATTCTCATCAACATCTGTTTCAATTACAAATAAAGGTTCTTTAGTTCCTCCAACTGCTAATCCTTTTCGCTGTCCTTTCGTAAAATAATGTGCTCCTTGGTGTTTTGCTACTACCTTTCCGTCTTCTTTTTTATAAGAATACTTGGTTGAAAAATATTTCAACTCTGCTTCTTTATTTTCAAATTTTGGAATTGATCTATTGTATTGTTCAAAACTCGAAGGTATTTGAACAATTACGCCTTCTTTAGGTTGTAATTTTTGTTGTAAAAAATCTGGTAAACGAACTTTACCTATAAAACACAATCCCTGAGAATCCTTTTTATCTGCTGTAATTAAATCCGCTTCTTTAGCAATTTCTCTCACTTCAGGTTTTGTTAATTCACCAATTGGAAACAATGCTTTAGAAAGTTGCTCTTGTGATAATTGACATAAAAAATACGATTGATCTTTATTAGCATCTTTACCTGCTAATAATTTATAAACAGGCTTACCATCAATAATCTCCTCTCCTTTTCTACAATAATGACCAGTAGCTACGTAATCAGCTCCTAAACTCAATGCGATATCCATAAACACATCAAATTTAATTTCACGATTACACAAAACATCAGGATTCGGAGTACGTCCTTTTTCATACTCGTTAAACATATAATCAACAATACGTTCTTTGTATTGCTCGCTTAAATCTACTGTTTGAAAAGGGATTCCTAATTTATCAGCAACAATCATAGCGTCGTTACTATCTTCTAACCACGGACATTCATCTGAAATTGTTACTGAATCATCGTGCCAATTTTTCATAAACAGTCCGATTACCTCATAACCTTGTTCTTTTAATAAATGTGCGGTTACACTACTATCTACACCTCCTGAAAGTCCTACTACTACTCTTTTCATTTTTTACTTTTGAAGCTGCAAATTTACGAAATATTAAACGGTTTTAATATGGAAAAAATTGATGATACTATTGAATAAGTTGATTCTTTAAATCTTCTTAAATTATTTATTTTTTAATTCAGAAAGTTTAGTGCGTTTTTTCTTAGTTACTATCTCTCCATCCATATAAAACTCCCATTTGCCGTCTCTCTTTCCTTCTTTATACCTCCCTTTTTCTTTTAGCTCTCCTTTTAAATCATAATATTTACCTTCTCCATCTAACTTCCCATTCAAGTAAGACACTTCTTCAATTAAAACACCTGTATCTGTATATGTTTTAGAGTACCCGTTCTTTTTGCCATTTTTATACAAACATTCTAAGGTTATTTTCCCGTTAGAATAATAGTTTTTAAGTACACCATCTAGTTTTCCATTTATATATTCTTCTTCTGAAAATATTTTTCCGTTAGTAAAATAATAAGTCCACTTCCCTACTCGATTTTTACCTTTCATTTTACCTTCAGTTTTAAGTTTCCCTAATTCATTATAAAATTTAACTAAAGCAAAGTCTCCAGAATATACTTTTACAATAATTGGCTGTAATGCTGATGATGGTGAGTAAAATTTAAAAATACCAATCTCTTTTCCATCTTTAAACTGACCCGCATATCTTATCTTATTATTATCGTAAAACTTTTTCCATATTCCTGTTCTTTTACCATTAGCATCAAACTGATTTATTTTTTGAGCTTTTGTAGAAAAAACAAAAAACATTGATAAGAGAAGCGTTATTGAAAATATCCTTTTTATATTTAACATTGATAATTTTTTAAGCTGTTTAAAACTATTTATTTCAAAAATACACAAACCGTACCAATATGAGTATCGATTTTTTAATTTCTGTTCTTAATGATATGAATACTCCTGCTAGAGTTAACAGAAATAAAGTAGCTAATATTGTATTACAACAACCTGAATTAATAAAAAATTTGGTTTACTTAACTTTTGAAGTTGATAATAAATTATCAATTAAAGCAGCTTGGGTCTTAGAATGGATATGTACACACCACGGAATAGAACATATTTTACCTCATCTAAATCATTTTGTTAATAACATTACTAAAGTTAATTTTGATAGCGCTACAAGACCTTGTGCTAAAATATGTGAGCACTTAGCTAAAGCTTATACATCAAAAAAAGAAAACCTAGTAAAAGAATTCTTAACTATTAAACAAATAGATAGCATCATTGAAATAGGGTTTGATTGGTTAATAACTCCACAAAAAATAGCTGTTAGAGCATATACTATGACTTTTTTATATTTATTTGGTTTAGAAAAAAACTGGGTACACGGAGAATTAAAACATTTAATTTCAACAAAAATAATACACGAAAGTAAAGGTTGTAAAGCTAGAGGTAAATATATTTTAGAACTGATTGAAAAATAATTACTCTTTATAAAACAAAACCATCTATTCAGAAAATAAATTGCTACATTCGGAAATTCTTCACTTAAAATATATTTATTATTAATTAGTTTTATTCCTAATATTAACCAAATAAACATATAATATTATGAAAAAAAGTATTTTAAAATTAAATGGAATTCAAGAATTAAAATCTAGTTCTCTAAAAAAAATCAAAGGTGGAAACGTACCTACTGAACAACTACATTCATATACTTGTTGGGATGATAGTGGAGATTACCAATCTAACCATGATGTATCTGGAGAAGGTACAACTTGTGTACTTAATTCTGTTACAACCACAGTAGTTGTGGGTCCAAGGTAGCTCATTTAAATAAAAAAGAGTTAAAAATTCATTCGGAAACTTAATGTATTAATTCGAAAAGTTTAAATCAAATAAACTATTACTCTTTTATAAATTAGATTCAATATTAATAATTAAAACACAAAAATTATGTTAAAAGAAATTTTAAATTTAAATGGAGTTGAAAAGTTAAACAACAAAACTCTAAAAAAAATTGAAGGAGGTAACGTTAAAGGTGCTGGTTCAAGTAACCCTAACATCACATGGAAGTGTTATAGAAATAACTCTGGAAATAGGTTCTTTTTTTCCTCAGTTGATCTAAATTCAGCTACAACGGTTTGTTACGCTATAAGTAATGCTGAAAATACAATTGGAGCCCTAGGTGTTGTTGGATTTTCACATCCTTAAAACAAGAGACTTTTTAAAACCAGAAAAAATGTTTTTTTCTGGTTTTATGTTTTATATCATTCCTTTTGCTTTAAACTCTAGGTATTTATTTATCACATTAACCGATAATTGTTGCGGTTTAGTTAAAATAGCATGAACACTATTTCGTTCTAATTCTTTTACAATTAAACGTTTTTCAAAAGCATATTTTTCAGCGATTGTTTTATGATATACGCTTTGTAAGTCTTCTGAATTTTCATTTATCAAACTATCAAGTTCAGTATTTTCGAAAAAAACAGTTACTAATAAGTGCTTTTTAGCAATTGCTTTTAAATATGGTAATTGTCTTTTTAAAGCAGAAATATGCTCAAAATTTGTGTACAGAATTAATAAGCTTCTTTGATTTATTTTTCGCTTAATAGTTGCGTATAATAATGCAAAATTAGTACCCGAATAATCGGTAGTAATATTATATAACTCTTCGTTAATTACTGATAAGTTTGTTTTCTTATTACTTGCTGCTATTATTTTTTCTACATTTTTTGAAAATGTCAACATTCCTGCTTTGTCGTTTTTTAATAACGCGATGTTTGAAAAAGCTAAGGTTGAATTTATTGCATAATCTAACAAACTCAATCCTTCGAAAGGCATTTTCATTACACGTCCTAAATCGATCATTGAATAAATTGGTTGCGACTTTTCATCTTGATATTGATTTACCATCAACTCGCCTCTTTTGGCAGTTGCTTTCCAATTTACAGTACGAACATCATCTCCTGGAATGTAATTTTTAATCTGTTCAAACTCCATTGTATGACCAATTCGTCTAATTTTTTTCATTCCGAATTCTATCAAATTATTATGCATCGCTAAAAACTCATACTTTTTCATTTGTACATACGACGGATATACTTTTACATCCTTATCATCAAAAAAAGAATATCTTCTTGAAAATATTTGTAAAATAGATGATACAAATACATGTACATTACCAAAATTATATTCACCTCTTTCAACTGGACGAACATTGTAAGTGAAAGTTGATTTCTCTGTAGATTGAAGCGATGTTTTATAATCGAAATCTCTTTTTTGAAACTGGGTTGGCAACTCATCAATCAAATTAATAAAAACTTGAAAAGGATAATTATTCTCTAAAGTAATTGACACTTCATTATTATCAGAATTTGATAGTTTATCTGATATGATTCTTTTAGCTGTAAATCCGTTTTTAAATCGGTATAGAATTATTAAATCTACGCACATCGTTATTAGAAAAAACCACACCAACATCCATGTTAATGAATATAATATAGGTAACCAAAACGACATTAAAAACAATGCAGATAGTACGCTTATGTATATAAAAAAGCGGTTATTTATAAATATGGATTTGAAGAACTGAATCACTATCTCGGAACTTCAACAGATTGTACAATCATCTCGATAACCTTATCTGCAGTCATCCCTTCCATTTCGCGTTCTGGAGTTAACATAATTCGATGACGCAACACTGGATAAATACTCTTTTTTACGTCTTCTGGAATTACAAAATCGCGTCCATTAATCGCTGCAAAAGCTTTAGCTGCCATTAATACTGCAATACTTGCTCTTGGTGAACCTCCTAAATATAAATGTCCGTTGTTACGCGTATTAGATATTAACTGTGCGATGTATTTAATTATCTTCTCCTCTACCAATACTTCAAAAACTTTGCTCCTGTACTCTAATAAATCAGTTTCTGTTAAAACAGCTTCAATCTTAGATTGTGGTAACGCTCCTTTACGATTATTATGCGCTGTAATTATTTTAATTTCTTCTTCTAAATTAGGATAACCAACATTTATCTTGAATAAAAAACGATCTAATTGTGCTTCTGGCAACGCGTATGTTCCCTCCTGCTCTATCGGATTCTGAGTTGCTAAAACCATAAATGGAGGATTCATTTTATACAGAGTTCCATCCATAGTAATTTGTTTTTCTTCCATTACTTCAAATAAAGCTGCTTGGGTTTTTGCAGGTGCTCTGTTGATTTCATCAATTAACACAACATTTGAGAAAATTGGTCCTTTTTTAAATTCGAAATCAGAAGTTTTCATATTTAAAATTGAAGTTCCTAATACATCCGAAGGCATTAAATCGGGCGTAAACTGAATTCTACTAAAATCGGTCGCAATTGTTTTTGCTAACAATTTTGCAGTAACTGTTTTTGCAACTCCTGGTACACCTTCAATCAAAACATGTCCGTCTGCTAATAACGAAACCAATAATAGTTCTATAAACTCTTCTTGACCTACAATTACTTTTGCTAACTGCTCTTTTATCTTAACAACTGCTTCTTTTAATTTTGATAAATCTATTCTGCTTGAAAATAATTCCTTTTTTTCTTCTGACGGATTGTTCTCTGTATTCATATTTTCATTTTTTTTTGTTAATTTTTAATGGAATTATATTTGAATATACATTTCCATTAAAAATTTTAAAATCACCTTCTTTTAAAGTTTTTTTGTAATCATTTGTCAATCTACTTTGGACAACTTTAGCATCTGCTGAAAATATAGCTTGAATTGAATACGTTTTTTTATTTTTTATATCAATAACTTCTACATCTGACATTTCAAAATCAGTTATATTCACTGGTAAACCTATGTATGATTCATAATAAAGAATACTTTTACTTGGAATCAAAATCAAACTACTTGAAACATTTTTTCTAAGTATTGCTTCATAAGCATTTATATTTTCTCCCATATTTTCAAAAAAAAACTTTGCATTTTCTTCTGACTGCTCAATACATCTACTTAAACCACCTAAAACATTACCCAACTCACTTTTAATTTCTTTGCCTCTTTCGTCTTTAATTATAAAATTATTTAAACTAAGTCCTTTTAGAGGATTTGGAAATGCATTAAACGGTGAGTTACCTTTATTTAAATCTTTAGAAATAGGACAGAAAATATAATTGCTTCTGCTTTTATTTTCAATTTTAAAATTAACTTTAGCTACTTTATGATTCTTGATGTAATGAATATCATTCCAATCTTTTTCAAAAAAAGGGACATGTATTTCCTTATCCAATAATGTTATTTCTATATCATTATTCTCTTTCTTCTTACAAGAAAAGAAAATAAATGATAAAACAATTACAGTTATATTTAATTTCATATTAATTATCTTTTGAAAATAATTTATTCTGTATTACTCAGAATACATATTACTAACCTTTAAAATCTTCTATCGCTTTATTTAACGCAATCAATTCATCCCGTGTAATTTTTTCTTTTGATTCTATTGCTACTATTTTCTTGAATAACTTAACTACTACTTCTATAGATTTCCCCCGCTAGCGCAAGCATCTTGCTTGTGCCGTCAAACAACCTAAAACTATTATTTGTTATCATATATCTATCTCTAAAACTGTTTGATCACCTTCGTAATTTCTTGCGCTACTATATTTATAATCTACAGCATTTGTTACAAAACCACTTTCTACAGGATTGTTATGTATATAATCTATCTTTTGTTGTATTACTTTTTCACTCCATAATTCTATGGGTTTATTATGTTGTTGCCAAAATTGACGTTTTTTAACATTACTCTTTTTGCTTCCGGCTCTTTCCAACATCCATAATAACCATTCTTTTCTACTCTCTTGTGGGTTATCTTCTATTGCTTTAATTAATTTTCTTGCTGTAAACCCTTTAAAATCTCTTAACAAATCAGAAGGATTTTCGTCTTTTGCTCTAAAAATTAAATGCACATGACTTGGCATAAAACAATATGCAAAAACTTCCATTCCTTTTTCTTTTCTACAATAGGTTATGCTTTCTTCTAAAATATCAAAATATAACTGTCGAGTAAAAACATCTATCCAATATACGGTAGCAAAACTTATAAAATAAGCTGCTGATTCGTTATGGAATTTATATTTTCTACTCATTGTTTATTTTTTTGCTAGTGCGAGCGTCACGCTCGTACTCACTTTATAGTTTTATTATAATATTAAAAGCATATTTATAATTACTCTTTTATATTCTTATTATCTCTTACTTATACCGTCACGAGCAAGATGCTCGCGCTAGCGTCACATCTTATATTTTTTATTTCTTTTAAACGCTTCAATCATTTTATTCAGCTCTATTAATTCTTCTTCTGTAATTCTTGTTTTTAAATTTATAACATCTATCTTTTTAAATAACACTTCAACCTCTTCTAACGAATTCCCACTTCTACTTGCTAACTTTTCATAAAAATTCTCATCAATTTTTAAGGTTGATAATCGGTGATTAGTTCTTATATATTCTAAAAAGTAATTTATTTTATGGTTTGCTATATTTTTATGATCTGATTTTTCATAATACATATTCGCAATGGTACGTGTAAACGCTAATGTTTGATTTTTTAAAGGAGTTACAATGGGTATAAATCGTTGGTTTCTTTTCCCTTTAAAAATGATAAAAAACAATACGCCAATCAAGGCAATATAATACGCCCATTTTAAGTGTTTTGAACTTAAAACATAATGCATTGGTGAAGTTATTCTACTTTTACCTGTTTTATAATAAGTATCCCATAAAATAATAGTATCATTACTTGCTGAATCAACTCCTGAAGTTTTTTTGCTATTAGAATTATTATTTAAATAAGATAATACATTTGCTACATACTCATAATTAGTATCTAACAACATATTATAATTCGTAAATGCTTCTGGAAATGTGTGTAAATAGAAATTTCCTTTACCGTATGTGGTTTTTATAAAGTTTGGTTTTGAACTGATAATAGAATCGTTTCCGTTTTTCACCAACAACTCTCCTAAAATTGTCGTTTTTAAAGTGTCTATTTTAGAGAAATATAAATTAGAGAAGTCTCTATCAAAATGAAATTCTTTATTTTTAAAATGAGAATTACTCATTTTTTGATAAAACTTCTCCTCAAAAGAAGTTGAGTTAAACGATTTTGTTTTAACATTCAATTCATCAATATGTGCTCCGTTTACTGCTATAAAAACGTTGTTACCTCTTTCTACAAAATTTAATATCTCATTAAACTCATCTTCTCCAAAATTTAAAGCATTATTTACAAAAAAATAAGTTCCTCTATTGGTAGAATCTTTTAAAAACAAATATGGGTTTTCGTAAATATCTTTTACATTTTTTTTATCGAACAAAGAAGACATTTCTTTATGTAAAATGTAAGTCCCGTAAGGTATTTTATCTTTCGCAGCATAACTCGGAAACCAATTAATTTCTTTTGGTTTAATTGACTCCACATATACAATACCAAGTATTATAAAGAGTAATAAACCAATGTATATTTTTAATTTCTTATCCAAAGTCTTAAATTTTAGCAATTGCTTTTTTAAAGTTTACTTCTGCTTGTAAAAACTTTTCTTCATCTATTAAAAACTCTCCATACCAAACGTAATCATACAAATAAGTTAATTTCTCAAAATCGGTATTCAGTTTATTATTTGATAACTCTTTTATATAATCTTCGTTTGTTTTTTCTTGTTGCCAAGAAATCAATTCTTTCTCTGATAAGTTTTTAAGCAGCAATAAGTAATAATAACGCACTGCTAATTTGTAATTACCTTCGTTTATAGCCTCTTGTATTAGTTTTGATAAATCTTTATCTTTAATTAAAACTTCTTCTTCAGAAAGATTAACAATAGATTTTGCTGATTTACCATCAATAATGCTTTGTGTATTTACTTTTAAGAAAAATTTAATGATAAGAAACAAAACCAAACCAGCAATTACATAAGGTAAAACTCTCAATAACCAAGAAAGAAAACCAACAGCCGGAGAGATATCATCAAAAATATATGATAATAGTTTTTTTATAGTTCGCTTAAACCAATTCCATGCTTTTTCTATAACTGTAAGCTCTCTTTTTTCTACAACATAAATAAATTCATCTTGCTGCTTGTACGCTTCTATTTTTTTTGCATCAAAAGTTTTTTGCTCAATAAGTGAATCATCATATTGAACCTCTTTTTCTTCTGATTGTGAATACACACAAACAGAAAATAATAAAAACGATATGTAAAATAAAGACTGTTTCAAAAGACTATTGACCTAAACTGTCTATCTTTTCAATGGTTCCTGTTAAGTTCTTTTGTTCATTAATATCAAAATAAATAAACACGTTAGTGATTAAAGTAATAGCGTAAAACATTAACTGCCCAACTATTGAAATTAAATTTAGCAATAGATATATAGGATCGCTAAATAAGTTAAATACAGCTGTAGGATCTTCATTATTTATTCCAATTCCCATTTGAACAAACTGATAAACAATTGCAGGTATTTTAAAAATATACCCTAAAACACCTATCAACAAACCAACTACAAAAATAACCCCAAAAGTTTCCCAAAAATGTCCGCTAATAAAACTAAAACATTTACCAATTGTAGATGTTGCTGACTCGTTTTCGAAAACTAAAATTGATGCTCCTAGTGATAATACTGTCCAAGTATAAAACATCGGAAAAACACACAACATTATACTTGCAAAAAGTATTAATGCTGCTAAAACTCCAAAACCAGTAAAAGACCAAAAACGTTCTTTTGTATTTCTTTTAATTTCTTCTTGATTTACAATTCCATTATTATCTATATATGACTTTATATAATACATTCCTGCTAAATTGATAAAAACGATAGCAACTAAATATGCTACCATCATTATTAAAGCTGATGAAAACATACCAATAACCCCATTTGTATCTTGTGACACTAATGATTGCATTGATATCATGTAGTAAATCATTGCAACCACAGCTATTAAAATAGGAATTGCAGCTACTTTAAGTATTGTTAAAAAAAACTGTTTCCCTTCTAGTCTTATAAACTTAAAAGCATCTGTAATAATACTTCCTAAATCTCTTTCTCTTTTAAACTCTATGTATTCTTTATTCATTTTTCAGTTGATTTTTATATACTTGTTTTGGATATATTACGTAGTAAAATATAATGATTGCTAATGATGATAAAATAATTAAGATTGCTAACCAATCTGGCATTTCGGTATGACGAGTTACAAAGCCTTCTAAAAAACCTGCAATGATAAAAAACGGAATGGTACTTACCATTATTTTTAATCCGTCTTTCATACTTCTTTTAAAAGATTCTAATCGAGAATAAGTTTTCGGAAATAATAAACCATTGCCTAAAACCAAACCTGCACAACCTGCAATTACAATTACAGCTATTTCTATGGTACCGTGAATCCAAATAGTTCTTGATGATTCCCAAAGCAATCCTTTATCATAAAAGAAATACAAAAAAGAACCTAACATTATTCCGTTTTGCATCATTATAAATAAAGTACCTACCGAGAATAACACCCCGAAAACAAAAGCGTACATGGCAACACGTATATTATTAATGGTAATACCTATAAACATATCTACTTCATTTGCTTTTTTATATACCGTCATCGGATCGCCTTTTTCGATGTTCTCTAAAGTCATGTTTACATAACTATCACCTAAAATTAAACGAACAAAATCAATATCGTTGGCAGATGAAAAAGCACCACAAAGTGTAAAAAAAGCAAATACTCCAAAAGCAATTAACAATTGTCTTTGATGCTTATAAAATAGTAAAGGAAATTCTGTTTTAAAAAAACTAATAAATCTATTCTTACTCTCTTTCTTTGTTTTGTAAATTTTTTGATGTGCTATTGAAGCTATCGAGTTTAAATAAACAACCGTACTCCCTTTCGGGTAAAAGGTTTTTGCGTAGCTTAAATCATCAGTCAATTCAACATATAAATCAGATAATTTATCAGGAGAAAGTATTGTTTTCTTGTATAATGCATCTTCAAAAAGTTGCCACTTTTCTTTATTTTTATTTACAAAAGCAGCTTCTCTCATTCAGTAAAAAAATTATAGCATATTTTTTTATAAGCTTCGCTAATCATAGAATATTTTTATCTTCGCTAATCTAAAAAAAAGTTAAAGAAATATCATCAAAAAAATTGAAAAACTAGTTCATGGATAATTTTCAAATTGAAACAGCTCAAAACATTTCTATAAATCAAAACGTCGCTCATATAACTACCAGAATTGGTTCTTATTTAATTGATGGTTTATTTATAGTAGGATATGCTATTTTAGTTTTTTTTATAATGGGAATGTTAAATATTGAACCAAGTATGAAATACATGAGTATATACATGCTTTTAGGATTACCTATATTTTTTTACAGCTTAGTTTTTGAGGTTTTAATGAACGGGCAGACACCTGGTAAATACTTTAACCAAATTCGTGTTGTAAGCCTTGACGGATCTAAACCTACTTTTGGAGGCTATTTAATAAGATGGATGCTACGTATTATTGATCTTAGCTTAGCAAGTGGATCGGTTGCTGTTTTAACTATTTTATTAAACGGAAAAGGACAACGTTTAGGAGACTTAGCTGCTGGAACTACCGTTATTTCTGAAAAGAAAAGAATTACTTTAAAAGACACTATTGCAAGTGATATTGTAGATAACTACACACCTACTTACTCTCTAGTTACTTTATTAACGGATGATGACATGCATACCATTAAAAATATTTTTAGAGATGCTAAAAGAAAAAGAAATCACAAGGTTATTTTAAAATTACACTCAAAGATTATAGAAATAACAGGAATTACTACCAATCAAAATCCTATGGGTTTTGTTGACACAGTTATAAAAGATTATCATTTTTACGCACAACAATAAATAAAACAAACTGCTATTTTGCTGAAAATTAATCTACTGAATTTCTCACTTAAAAATCGTTAATAAAAAGGATAAAAAAATCCATACTTAAGCTATTTAATAAACTATTTTCGCCTTCTATTTATTCTAAAAAAGGGGTTAAAATAAATATGAATAACGAAAAAAACTGGTTGCAATATTATAAGAATAGCTTATCTGATAGCGAAAAATTAGCTATTGACATTTCTAAAATTAAAAACTTATTCCATCAAAAATCTTCTGATTTAAGTAATGCACTTATCAACACTAAACAAGCTAATGAATTATTAGATGTTGAAGAACGACGAATAAATCGTTTAAAAGGAATTACCAAAAAAGATAGTAATAAGTGGCATAAAGTAGAAGAAACCAAAATATTAATTGCGCCTTTTCATTTAGAATATCAGACTGAGAATACAAAATTTAAACAACGAACTATCCATCCTTTTTGGGTTACAGCTGTTGTAAATCGTTCTGGACAATTATCAGCTCCGAAAGATTTATTTCCACTTATTGTTCGTAATTATTTAACTCCAATAGCTGATGTTAAAAACGATTTTATCTTTTCATCTATTGATACCATTCTAAATGCAAAAGAATTAGAAGCTCCTTTTGCTGAGTATGAAGATGACACAATTCCTTGGGATGAATATTGGAATTATATAAACGAAATATTTACTGCGATAACACATAGCAATATGTATCATTATCGAGTTGATCGATGCACTACCCAACATCAATTAACTTATTTTGCCATAAGTTCTAAAATCTCTACGGCAAAAAGTATTCTTTTTTTATATGAAAACCTCTTAAAAAATGAAGAAGAATTACCTGTACTTTCTAAAGTTATTAATTCACAAACACGAGAGCGAGAAAATGCTGTTACCGATGATGGTTTTTTAAATAATAATCATTTGCATTTAGGACAGATGTCTAACGAATTTCCGTTGTCAATCAGTCAACGTAAAACTTTATTATCTTATTTAACTGCCGAAGAAAATGCCGTTACCGCTGTAAACGGGCCTCCAGGAACAGGAAAAACAACTTTATTACAAAGTTTAGTTGCTACCGAGTTTGTAAAGTCAGCTATAAAAGGAGAAGATGCTCCGGTTATTTTAGCATGTTCTAACAACAACCAAGCAGTTACCAATATTATTGATAGTTTTATCAATTCTGAAAGCTCAATGGAAGGTTTATCAGAACGTTGGATTCCTGATTTTAATGGATATGCTACCTATTTACCTTCCAATTCTAAAAATACAAAAGCATTAAAAGAAATTAACTTTTTAAAAGGAAACTTATTTGGTCACGAAGGGACTTTGTGTGATTTAGAAGATGAAAGTTACATTGAAGAAGCCGAATATTATTTTTTAACCAACTTCTGTAATTATTTTAATGTAGAAACAAATTCTTTAGAAGATGTTTGTGATGATTTACAAGAAAAAATAATTGAAATAGAAGATATTTTAATTGATGGCGTAAATTATTCTACCAACTATATTAACTCCATTAATAACATTAATAAAATTCTTTTAAAAGAAAGCGACTATATTAAAAAAGATGCTTTTAAAATTGGTGATCTTAAAGAATGGAGAACCATACTTACAAGCTTAAAATCTGCTGTAAAAAAACCTGATTTTACAAACCAAGTAAAACAGTATTTTAAAATTGATACAGATACAAGTAGTGATAATCAAAGTTTAATTTTTAAAATAACAGAAGAAGCAATTTCTTCGGATGAAAAAGCTGCTACTTTTATAAAAAAATGTCTTGCTGATATAAACTTAGCATTACAATCAAACTTACAGTTAAAAAACTGGAAATTTGAAAACAACATCAAAGGATTCCCTTTTGTTTCTGAAGAACAAATGTGGGAAAACGAATATGAAAAAATAAATTCTAACGACTCTTCTCAGCGTTTTTTTTATGATGAGTTAGACATGCAATTACGTCATAAAGCTTTTTTATTAGCCACTCATTATTGGGAAGCACGTTGGTTATTAGCTACACAAGATGCTTTTGAAAACAATACCGAAAAAGGAACTGGTGAAAATGCTGTTAAAAATAAATGGAAACGTAGAGCAATGTTAACACCTTGTTTTGTGGCTACTTTTTATATGGCACCGAGTCATTTTTTATACAGTCAGTTTCAAGGAGAAAATGAAAATGGAAGACCTATTTTCGAATACCTTCCTTTATATAACTTTCTAGATTTATTAATTATAGATGAAGCTGGTCAGGTAACCCCAGAAGTTAGTATTCCTGTGTTTTCTTTAGCTCAAAAAGCATTTGTTATTGGCGACTTAAAACAAATTGAACCAATTTGGTCTATCCCTCCGAAAATTGATGCTGGTAATTTATCAAGCCTTAACATGCTTCCAAATGAAAATGATAAAGAGTATTTAAATAATTTAGGTTTTTTAGCTTCGAGCGGAAGTATCATGAAAATAGCACAAAATGCTTGCGAATTCGAAACACCTTTAGGCGAAGAAAAAGAAAAAGGTTTGGTTTTATTAGAACATAGAAGATGTAATGATGAAATCATCAATTTTTGTAACGAACTTGCGTATAACGGTATTTTAAAACCAATGAAAGGAAAAGCAAAAGAAACTCAAGCTTTTCCGTCAATGATGGCTTATCATGTAGCTGGGGTTAGTGAACGTAAGTTTAACAGCCGTTGTAATATTAAAGAGGTTAATGCAATTATATCTTGGTTACAACAAAACAAAGAAACTATACAAGAAGCTTATAAAGTTGATAGTATTGAAAGTGAATTAGGTATTATCACTCCGTTTGCGAGTCAAAAAGGAGAATTATCGAAAGCTTTAACCGAGGCTGGTTATAAAGTTAACGATATAAAATTGGGGACTGTACACGCTTTACAAGGTGCTGAGCGTAATATTATACTATTCAGCTCTGTATATTCAAACGAAGATGAAGGTACTATGTTTTTTGAAAAAGATAACAAACCTAACATGTTAAATGTAGCAGTTTCTAGAGCAAAGGAAAGTTTTATTCTATTTGGAGATACACGTATTTTTGACGAAACAAAGAACACGCCATCAGGCGTTTTAAAAAGACACTTAAATGTGTATGAAATTGCTAATTAAAATATTTATCCATTCATAATAAAAACCAAATATTAGGGTTTACTTTCTAGTTGTTTTAATTGTTTACTAGTTTTTCGATAAAAGAAAATTAAAAAAGGATAGATAATCAAAGGGTAAATTAAATTTTTAACGCCTTTATACAAATATTTATTTTTATCTAGTTTTTCCTTATTTTCTTTTTTAACTATAGTTTGTTTTAAATCTGGGCGATAAAATACAGCAATAGTATCTGATGATATATTTGCATAATTTGGGTTTTTATAAATAGAGCTTACATCAGGTGATAAACCTAAATCAACACTTGCCTTTTCATTATTAATTGTTCCATAACCTATACAAACAGAATTATCACTCCCATTACCATCTCCACAATCCAGCTCCTTCATCTAAAATACCCCTTTTTTATACTCATTAGCTTTTATATAAATATTCAGTGGATAAATCCCCATATATAAAGATAAAAAAGCGGGTAGTGTTCCTAAAAAAAGAAGTATAAATAAAGCTAAATATTTTTTCTCTGTTTTTTTATGCAAAATTTCATCTCTCATAATTAACTCCTAAAATAACAAACATCATTTTATCAAAAAATAGTTTTTAATGTTAATGTAAAAAAGGCAACTAAAAATTAGTTACCTTTTATTAAAATTACATTTCAGAAAGATTATTTCTTAAACTCAGAAATTGTATTTTTAATAATAGAAATACAATCACGTAATTGCTCTTCATTCATTACTAATGGTGGAGCAAAACGGATAATGTTTCCATGCGTTGGTTTTGCTAATAACCCGTTATCACGTAATTTAATACAAATATCCCAAGCTGTAGAGCTTTCTTCTGTATCATTAATTAAAACAGCGTTTAATAATCCTTTACCTCTTACCGATTTTACTAAATCAGTAGTTTCGGCAAACTCAGCTAATTCTGCTCTAAATATTTTACCTAAACGTTCAGCATTTTCAGCTAAGTTCTCTTCTTGTACAACTTCTAAAGCTGCTACTGCAACTGCTGCTGCAACTGGATTACCTCCAAAAGTAGAACCATGATTTCCTGGTTTGATAACGTTCATTACATTATCATTTGCTAAAACTGCAGAAACTGGATATGCTCCTCCACTTAACGCTTTACCTAAAATTAAAATATCTGGTTTTACATTTTCATGATCTACTGCTAACATTTTACCAGTACGTGCAATACCTGTTTGTACTTCATCAGCAATAAATAACACATTGTATTTTTCGCAAATAGCTCTTGCTGATGCTAAATATCCTTCAGAAGGAACATAAACTCCTGCTTCACCCTGAATTGGTTCAGCCATGAATCCTGCTACGTTTTTATTTGTTGATAAAACTTCTTCTAAAGCTTGTAAATTATCGTACTCTATTTTAATAAATCCGTTTGTAAATGGACCAAAATTTTTACGCGCTACAGGGTCGTTAGAAAAAGAAATAATTGTTGTTGTTCTACCATGAAAATTGTTTTCACAAACAATAATTTCAGCTTCATTTTCATCAATTCCTTTTACTTCATAAGCCCATTTTCTACATAATTTCAAAGCAGTTTCTACAGCTTCGGCACCTGTATTCATTGGTAATAATTTATCAAAACCAAAAAGTTCTGAAGCAAATTTCTCGTAATTACCTAATTTATCGTTATAAAATGCGCGAGAAGTTAAAGTTAATGTTTGCGCTTGGTTTACCATTGCTCCAACAATTTTCGGATGACAATGTCCTTGGTTTACAGCAGAGTAAGCTGATAAAAAATCATAATACTTTTTACCTTCTACATCCCAAACATACACGCCTTCACCTTTACTTAATACTACTGGTAACGGGTGGTAATTATGAGCTCCGTACTTGTTTTCTAAATCGATCGCTTGTTGCGAAGTTAATTGGTCTAAAACAGCCATTTTAAAATAATTTTTAATTAATAAAAAACTATTCCTGTTCACCTTTATCCTTTCGAAGAGTTTCGAAAATTCAGCGTGGGAAAGAAATCATCCCTAAATGAGATTGCAAAAATACTAAATTTTATTAATATTGATTTTAATTAACTTTGCATATTCCTATAAATAGTAGCTTGTTTTAAATTAAGCTCTGTTTTAAAGTAGTATTCTAAATCTTTGATAAATTTCAAATCCAAGTCTTTCAACTTAACATCCTTCTTCTTATAAAATTTAGTAATAAAACTAGCGACCTTTCTCCTACTTTCTACATATCTACTCCAAGATAGCTCATTAAAATCTACACCTATCAGTTTTTTAGTTTTCTCATTATGCAAATCATAAGCTCCTAAAATGGTTATTTCTTCCTTAATATCTTCTCCATTATATTTTCTAAATATATCATCAACATCAAACTCGGTAGGTAAAACATGAAGCATTAAAAAAGTCTCATTAATCTTTTGACTAATAAGGCTCAGTTGAGTATTTAAAATGTTATTATTTTTATTCGGTGGCTTAACTTTTTGTAAAGAGTTATTCCAGTTTTCTGGATTAACAAATACACCTGTAGAAAATACCTTTCGTTTTTGTTTATAGGTTAATCTACATCTTAAAGGACATAATCCTCTTTTATTCATTTTATTTCTCTGTATTATAAATAATACAGTTAGTTTATAATTATTCATAAAAAATTAATTGAGTTAGTCATTTAATTTCCGTATATTATATTATTTAAACATTG
>CAZCHR010000021.1:0-21532 GCA_964498665.1 uncultured Tenacibaculum sp.
TTATATTATAAAATAAAATACATAAAACAACATGCTTTAATATTATTTATCTTTGCAAAAACTTTTCTTCAGATGAAAAAATACTTTCCGCTAATAGTTAAAATTACTTTAATTTCGGTTTATCTTATTTTTTTAGCAGGATCTGTAGTTCGTATGACTGGATCGGGAATGGGATGTCCTGATTGGCCAAAATGCTTTGGTTATTACATTCCTCCAACATCTGAAGAACAAATTACTTGGCAACCAAACACGGATTATGAAGAAGGAATGATTATCGTTAAAGATGAAGCTTTATTTGTTGCCGAAAACGATTTAAAAACCTCTGAAGAATTCAATTCTAATAATTGGACAAAATACACCAAACATAGCTATGCTAAATTCAATAAATTTCATACTTGGACAGAATATATTAACCGATTAAGTTCTGCTTTAGCTGGAATTCCGTTTTTGTTTTTAATTTTTATTTCTACAAAGTTTTGGAGAGAGAAAAAACTAATAACACTCTTATCTTTCGGAGCTTTCTTTTTAATGCTTTTTGAAGCTTGGTTAGGAAAAACAGTAGTTGATTCTAACTTAAAACCAACCATTATCACCATTCATATGGTTGCAGGTTTAGTAATTGTTGCTTTATTATTATGGTTATTATTTATAGTTTCTGATCGTAAAAAAGCTACTTATAAGTTTAATTCTCTATTTAGTAAATTAGTTATAGTTTCTGCTATTTTTTCATTAATTCAAATAGCTATGGGAACTCAAGTTCGCCAATTTATAGATGAGCAAGTAAAATTATTTGGTTTTGACAATAAACAATATAGTTTACTAAATCCTAGTTTTAAATTCTACTTTCATCGTTCGTTTACTATTGCAATTGTCTTGATTAATTTTGGAATATTTTATCTAAATCAAATTAAAAACTTGGGTTATAAATTAGTTAATTGGATTGTGCTTTTAATCTTTTTAGAAACCATTACAGGTATACTAATGTATTATGCTGAATTCCCATTAGGAACACAAGCTATCCATTTACTTTCTGGAGCTATTTTATTTGGATTGCAATTTTATTTATGGTTGCAGAGTAGAAAAACTAACGATACATTTCTAAAACAATCTTAATATTCTCGTTCCCAGTTTTCATTAATTCTTCAATAGCTAAATTTGACTTTGTAGAATCAATCATTTTTAAAGCATGCACACATTTTCTCAATGTAGGTTCTAATTCATCATCAAGAAATCTATATTCTTCCTCATTAGTAGCTATTTCAAATATAGGGCGAACAAAACCATCATACTTTAAATTTTTTAGATAAATCAAATTAATCAAGTCTTCTTGTAAGTTATGCCATTTACAAAGAAGAACCTTTTCTATTACTGAATAATAAATTTTACTATTTTCAGAATCATTAAATAACTCAATAATAAAAAGTTCTAAATCTCTTTCACTCTTATCATTAACTATCTGTTTAAACCTCTCAATCATCTTTCTAATCTATATTTTCCCCACTCCAAAGTTTCCATCATCTGAATCATGTCTTTTTTAATATATTCAACTGCTGGCAAAATAGAATCGTAATTAGGTTTGGTGTAAAAAAACAGAGATCCTTTTAAAAAATGCTTCGAGCTATCAGTAACATGAAACTGTATTTGCGAAGCTGCATTACCAGATATCTCACACATTTTTCCGTATACTTTTCTATCATCATTTTTAAAATCACGCCAAGAAATATGATCTGCTTTTACTGTGTGCTCTAAAACAAGTTTTTCTGCTTCAATTAACAATTCTCGTAGATTATTGTTTATTGGTCGATACGTAATATCTACCGAAGCTTTTAGTTTAGGATATTGAATTTTTAACCAGTTTTTAGGCAAAGTTTTTACCGTAGCATTTTTAGCAACGTCAAAACTATAAGGTCTGTTTTTATGTAATTTATTATAACCTAACTCAGGATATTCTAAACTTAAATATCCTTTTGGTTTTGGTAAAGTTTCTTCACCACAACTTATTAATAACATTACTGAAATCAGTAATAAAAATTTACGCATTCCGTGTTGCTTTTACTTGTTTTATACGTTTTTTATCTAACGCTTCAATAGTAAACGTATAATTACTAAAGTTTATTTTCTCTCCTTTTTTCGGAAACTTACCAGATACTTCTAAAATAAAACCTGCTAAAGTTTCACTTTCTCCTTTTTCTTCTTCAAATTTTTCCTCATCATCATCTTCTAAAACACGACAAAAATCTTTTATTGTTATTTTTCCTTCAAAAATATAATTGTTTTCATTTAACTTGGAATAAGTTAAATCATCATCATCAAATTCATCATTTATATCACCTACAATTTCTTCTATAACGTCTTCTAAAGTTACAATTCCGCTTGTACCTCCATATTCATCAACAACAACTGCTAAATGCTTTTTCTTCTCTTGAAACTCACTTAATAAATCATCTAATTTTTTATTTTCAGGCACAAAAAAAGGTTCTCTTAATAAATCTTGCCACTTAAATGTTTTCTTATTTAAATGCTTCAATAAATCTTTAGCATATAAAACCCCTATTACATTATCTATGTTTTCATGATAAACAGGATTTCTTGAATATCCATTTTTTAAAATTGTTTTTAAAACTTCATCGTAATTAGTGTCATCTGATATAGCACATACATCTGTACGAGGTTTCATAATTTGTACTGTTTCGGTATTTCCAAAATTTACTATTCCTTCTAATATTTTTTGTTCATCTTTTGTTGTTGCATCATCTGAAGTAAGTTCTAATGCCTGAGATAATTTTTCTACTGATAAATTACTATTTTTTCTTCCTAATCTATTTTCTACAACACTTGTTAATTTTATTAAAGGTGTGCTTAATGGTGTTAGTATTGTATTTAAAAATTGAATAGGTTTTGCCATGAAATTAGCAAAATAAACAGGTTTTCTTGTTGCATATACTTTTGGTAATACCTCGCCAAATAATAAAATTAAAAAAGTAACAACGACTACTTCTATAAAGAATTTTAAACCTCCAGATAAACCTTTAAAAAATACTTCTCCCAAAGAAGCAAAAAGCAATACGATAAGGATGTTAATAAAATTATTAGTTATTAATATAGTCCCTAATAATTTTTTAGGATTTTTTAATAATTTAACAACGATATTTTTTCCTTTTGACACTGATGAAAGCTCATCTAATTTTGTTTGTGATATTGAGAAAAAAGCAACTTCAGTTCCTGAAACTAAAGCAGAACTGATTAGTAAAACCAATAACAATATTAACTTACTAGTTGTTATCCAATCTAAACTTGATAATAAAAAAAATAAAGGTTCGGGTTCTGGATCCAAATTTTAAAATTTAATTAAAAAGGTAAATTATCGTCACCTTTTTGTGAAATATTAGGAGTATTCTCTTGAATGATTGTTGGATTATTCGGAGTAGAATTTAGTTCTTTTTTAGTTGATAAAAACGTCATTTCTTGTACTTGTATTTCAGTTGTATAGCGTTTTTGCCCTTCAACTTCATATTGACGTGTTTTTATGCGTCCTTCACAATACACCTTATCTCCTTTAACCAAATATTTCTCACAAATTTCAGCCAATTTATTACGAACAACAATATTATGCCACTCAACATTGGTTATTTTTTCTCCTGTTTGACGATTAGTATAGGTTTCATTTGTTGCTATAGGAAAACGTCCAACAGAGTTTCCTCCTTCAAAATAATGCATTTTTACTTCATCACCTAAATGCCCTATTAAAATAACTTTATTAATTGTTCCAGCCATAGCAAAACCTAATTTGTGTTATACCAAATATACAAAATATACTATTTGATATTTAAATAATCATTTAAAAAATTATCAATTAACACAGGAACTGGGTATTGTTTGATGTCTTTCCAAAGTATTGTATTTATGTTTAATTTTGATGTTTTTACAATCCAAAACCTTGTATATAAATGTTGATGTGATAATTTATGAACAATGTCTTTTTTATTGAATAATGACAAAGTGGTTTCTTCTTTAAAAAGATTCTGAAAATCTTTATGATTAATTAATTCATTTTCTGAAATTACTTGTTGAGTTTCTATTAATGGAAATTGATACAGCCCTTGCCAAATACCTTTTCCAACTCTTTCTTCAATTATTGTTTGATTATCATCAGTAACTAGCACTAAAAAATTAAAATATCTTTTCTTTATTTTAATCTTCTTTTCTTTAACCGGAAGTTCTTTTATCAGTTTTTTTTCTAGAGCAACACAACTACCAGAAAAAGGACAAGTGTCACACAAAGGGTTTTGGGGTTTGCAATGCAATGCTCCAAAATCCATAATTGCTTGATTGTAAATTCCAGGTTGAGAAACATCAATTAATGTTTGTGCTATTTCTTTAAATTCTTTGATTCCTTTAGTTGAATTAATTGGAGTTTTAATACCAAAATAGCGAGATAATACACGATACACATTTCCGTCCACTACAGCTACAGGTTCATCAAAACAAACTGAAGCAATTGCTGATGCGGTATAATCACCAATTCCTTTTAATTTTAACAACTCTTTGTAACTATTAGGAAAAACACCATTAAGCTCTTCAGCCACATATTTAGCAGTAAAATGTAAATTTCTTGCTCTAGAATAATAACCTAACCCTTGCCATAATTTTAACACACTGCTTTCATCCGAATTTGCTAAATCGAATACTGTTTTATAGGCCTCTGTAAACCTAATAAAATAAGGTAAACCTTGAGCAACTCTTGTTTGCTGAAGCATGATTTCACTTAACCAAACTAGGTAAGGATCTTTTGTTTTACGCCAAGGTAAATCTCTTTTATTTTTTAAATACCAGTAAATTAATCTTTCAGTCATTTTTTTTAATTTTTTTTGTTAAAAACAAGTTAAATTATTTATTTTTTAATAAATTTGACAGCCTAAATCATTAATCTTAATTTATAATTTACTTTTTTTTAAAAAATCTATAACATTTTAAGTTTTTTATTAGGGTAAATGAAAATTGTAATGTTTAATTAATTGGCAAGTAAACAAAAGTAATTGACTTTTTTTCTTAAAAGAAAGTTTTTACAAATACTAATTCAAATATTTAATTTTATGCACAAAATTACAAAAACACTTATACTGTTTTTTATTTTAGCTTTCCAACTCACTTATGGGCAGAAAGACCTGACTATCAAAGGTGTAGTCTCAGACCAGGCAGGACCTTTACCTGGAGTTACAGTTTTAATTAAAGGTACTATTAGAGGTACAGAAACTGATTTTGAAGGAAATTATTCTATCAGAACTAAAGAAGGAGAGAGTCTAGTTTTTAGTTTTATAGGAATGACAACTGTAGAAAAAATAGTAAGTGATTCTTCTACTATTAATGTTTCTATGACTGAGGATAGTAATGTTTTAAATGAAGTAGAAGTCGTAGCTACGGGATATCGAAAAATTGACAGAAAACTGTTTGCAGGTGTTGCTACTAAATTGAAAATGAGTGACATAAAGCTAGCTAGCGAGTCTGATATCTCAAAATCATTAGAAGGACAAGTTGCAGGGGTATCTGTACAGAATGTATCTAGTACATTTGGAACTGCTCCTACAATTAGAGTTCGTGGTTCTTCATCTATTAACGGGAATCAAAATCCTTTATGGGTTATTGATGGAGTTGTTTTAGAGGATGCTGTTAATGTATCAAGTAATGATATTAACTCAGGAAATATTGATTCCTTAATAAGTTCTGGTGTTGCAGGATTAAACATGGAAGATATTGAAGATTTTCAAATTTTAAAAGATGCTTCTGCTACAGCTTTATATGGTGCTAGAGCAATGAATGGAGTTATTGTTATAACAACAAAGAAAGGTAAAAAAGGTGTTTTAAATATTAATTACTCAAATGTAATGACTATTAAACCAATACCAACATACAATGATTTTAATATATTAGACTCAAGAGAACAGATGTCTGTAAATCGAGAGGTTTACGAAAAAGGATGGATTAATATTGCTAGAACTCAAGGAGCTGCTCAACATGGTCCTTATGGTAAATTATTTAATCAAATTGCAAACAATTATATTAATTGGGGTGATTCAAATGACGAAATAAATACTTTTTTAAGAAAGTATGAAACAGCTAATACAAACTGGTTTAAACAACTTTTTAAAAATGGTATTCAAAACCAACACACAATAAGTGTTTCTGGAGGTGGTGAAAAGTCGACCTTTTATACTTCTTTAGGTTTTCTAAAAGACGCTGGTTGGACAATTGCTGATGATGTAGATAGGTATACAGCCCTATTAAAAGGAAGTTTCTTTATTTCTGATAAGTTTACAGTAACTGCACAATCTAATATGTCATACCGTCAACAAAAATTGTCTGGTGTTAGTAACGCACAAGGTGGATTTTCAAATGAAGATGATGTTTCTGGTGTTGATAGATACACAGGTAGATTCAATCGTGATTTTGACAACAACCCTTTCATATACGCCCTTACAACAAGTAGAAATATTACTGCTAAGGATGAAAATGGTGACTTAGAATATTTCAGAAAGAATTATACTGATTTTAATATTATTAATGAATTAGAATTAAACAAGCTTCAGTTAACAGTTAGGGACATGAGCTTCTTAACAAACTTTAACTACAAAATAAAAGATAATTTAACATTAGGCGCACGTGTATCTGCTCGTTACTACAGTGCAAAAACCGAAAGATTAGTTAATGAAAATTCTAATGAAGCTAGAGCTCACAGAGCAGGAACAGGTCCAAATGATTCTGAGGTTATACGTAATAACAATGACTTCTTATTTGAAATCCCTGGTTCAACTACAGGAATTAGATACAGTATTTTACCAGAAGGAGGTATTTACACTAGCAGAAACAACCAATTAGAAAACTACTATTTTAATGGAAACGCCACTTGGAACCCAACACATGGAGACGATCATTCTTTTACTTTCTTCTTAGGTTCTGAAGTTCGTTTTATTAACAGATCAGTTGACTGGAGCAATGGTTATGGTCATTTTTATGATTTAGGTAATATTTCAAAACCCTCTGATAAATATTTAACTTACCTATCTTCAAAAGGACGTTCATATTTTGGTAAATCAAAAACTTTTGATCGTTTTCTAGCCGGTTACTTTAACTATGGTTACGCGTACAAAGGTAAATATACCTTAAATGGTACATTTAGATACGAAGGTTCTAACAGGTTAGGAAAATCGACAAGTGCACGTTGGTTTTCAACATGGAACATAGGAGGTAAATGGGCTATTTCTAAAGAAAAATTCTTAGAAGACTCTAGCTGGATTAATCAACTTAATCTTAGAGTTGGTTATGGTTTAAATGGTAGTTTAGGAAATGCTGAAAATGGAAACTTGATTGCAACCTCATCTAATTCAACAAGACCCTTAAATCCTGAAGCTTCTGAACTTCAAATAGACATTGACCAACTAGGTAATAGCGATTTATCTTGGGAAAAACAATATGAATTTAATATTGGTTTAGATTATGGGCTATTTAATAATCGAGTTAGTGGTGATATTAATTACTATAGAAGAAATGGTTTTGATTTAATTGGTAGATACCAATCAAGTGGTGTTGGTGGAGAAAGATTAAAATGGGGAAATGTATTAGATTTACAAGGTAGAGGTGTTGAAGTTTCTTTAAACGCTACACCAATTAAAACAGATAATTTCAATTGGAATGTTTCAACTAATTTCTCTTACCACAAAAACACTGTCAAAAATTTACGCCCTTCATACTGGTTAGGTAGAGCAGCTTCCTCTCTTGGATTACCGGTCGAGAATGGTCCAGTTAGAGGATTCTATTCAGCACGATTTGCTGGATTAGACAAAGAAGGTATCCCTAGTTTCTATAATAAAGATAATGAAGTTGTTCGTTATTTAAATGTGCAAACTGAAGATTTTGCAGACTTTTCTTTTTCTGGAAACTTAGAGCCAGTATCTACTGCTGGTATAACAAACAGTTTTACATACAAAGGTTTAACATTATCAACATTATTAAGCGGACAATTTGGTCACAAAAAAAGGGTATACCAAAATTTTTCACCTTCGTATAACGATTCTCAAGCACTTTCATCACACTTAAAAAACAGATGGAGAATTGTTGGTGACGAAAACAAGACCAATATTCCTGCAATTATAGATGCAGATAGCTTTAACAAGCCTAAAAGTTACGAAATTAGAACAGCATATCAATTATATGGAATGTCAGATTTATGGATTGCTGACGCTTCTTTTGTTCGTTTAAAAAATGTTTCACTATCATATTCTTTTCCAAAAGAACTTTTAACAAAATTAAATATTTCTAACCTAAGATTAAGTTTACAAGGGTCTAATTTAGCTTTATTATGGTTAGCTGATAAAGAAAAATTAGGAGGAGAAGACCCTGAGTTTGTATGGTCTGGAGGTACTACACTTCCTATCACAAAGCAATACACTGTAACCTTAAATATTGGATTCTAAAAATATATAATATGAAACATTTAAAAAAATATAGCTTATTAATCCTATTTTTAGGATTAATATCGTGTAACGAATATCTAGATGTTGTTCCTGATCAAAGATTAGAAATTGACAATTTAGATAAACTAGAAGCAACATTAATTGGGTCTTATCAGAATAACAGATCCTATCGTTTTACTCACTATAGTAGTGATGATGTTGAATTAGCAGAAGAAGTCTTTAACAGTTATCCTATTATTGAAGATTTATTTTCTTGGAGTAGAGACTTTAGAAATCAAAGACATCAAGATTCACCTTCTGAATTTTGGCTAGCTTCATACGGAGCTATTTCTCAAGCTAATTTAGTACTAGAAAAATCTACTTCAATCAAAACAACTAACAAAGAAGAAGAAGGTAGATTAAAATTAATCATAGCTGAAGCTAAATTAGTTAGGTCATATAATCATTTTATGCTAGTTAATATCTTTGCTAAACATTATGATGCTACTAGTGCTAAATCCGATTTAGGAATTCCTTATACAGAAAAAGTAGAAGAAAAATTAATTACCGAGTACGAAAGAATTTCTGTTGAAGATGTATATAATAAAGCAGAAAAAGATTTATTAGATGCTATTAGTGTTATTGAAAAATATAGTAACTCTTTTAAGAATAATAGATATCGATTTACTCTAGCAACTATGTATGCTTATGCTTCTCGTTTTTATAACTTCAGAAACAAGGGTACTGAAGACCAAGATAAAGTAATTTTATACGCAACGAAATCTTTAGATAATTTTCAAGGAGCTAACAATATGAGATCTTGGGATGAATATACGAGCGACGCTAATGGTCCTGTTAATATTGAAAGATCTGATGTAGGTCTAGTTCAAAGTTCTTATTCTTGGATTTCAATTAATGTAAACTACCAAATGACTCAAAATATTAATAATGTGTTAAGAGCTAATCCTTTTGGTAATACCGATTTTAGGTTAAACATAAATTATTCAAGAGACGGTAACATATTTATGCCTGCTTTTTTCTTTAACTTTACTTCTGAAAGTGGATTGCTAGCTACGGATAATTTTCCTTTAGTTGAAGTTATTTTAAATAAAGCCGAAGCACATATTAGAAAAGATGAATTTACACAAGCAGCTGATTTATTAAAAATTGTTGGAGAAAAATGTTATCGTGGATACAATCCTAACTTATTAACATCTGCCTTTTTAAAGAATTTCTACGGTTCTTCTACAGATAAAGGAGCTTGGACTTCTTATTTATTACACGAAAGAAGACTTTCATTAATGTATAAAGGTTTTAGATGGTTCGATTTAAAAAGGTATAATATTGATATTACTCATAAATTAGAAGACGGTACTGAAATAAAATTATCAGACATTGCTCCTAATAGAGATTATCAAATACCTAAATATGCCATTTCAAATGGCATGACACCTAACAATTAAAACAATAAAAAATGAAAATACATAATATAATACTTACAGCTATCTTTGTAGGCTTATCTTTTTCTTCTTGTTCTGAAAAAGAAGACACTTTAAAACCCTCTAAAGAAACTATTTTTCCAGATCTTGAAAAGACTATATACGACACTCAGCTTGAGAATATGTTTTCGCAATATAACACAAGAGTTGAATATAGATATATAAAAAATCTATTGCCTAATGATTGGTACAATATAACACCCATAAAAGAATCTTTAATTATACCAATGTCTGAATTTTTAATAGATTATTTTGTTACTCCATTAGAAATTTCATCAAATAAAGAGTTAGTTATCAAAACTTTTCCTAAAAAAATAGTATATGTTGGTTCTCCAGCATATAAAAAAGATGGATCGAGAGTTCTAGGACAAGCTGAAGGTGGTACATTAATCAGATTTACAGAATGTAATGACTTCAATTTAAACGATAAAACCTGGATTAGAACTACATTAAGAACAGCATATCATGAATATTGTCATATACTACATCAAAAGTTTATTTTACCAGACGAGTACAGAAACATAACTCCAGACAGTTATACTAGAAGTGGTTGGAGAGCTGTTAGTCAAAACGATGCTATTAGACTAGGGATGGTTTCTCCTTACGCTACGAATAATGTGTCAGAAGATTTCGTTGAACTTTATTCTTTCTTTATCACTGCAACACAAGAAGATGTAAACTATGTTTTTAATGATGAAGCTATCACAGGAATAACTAACCCTTCAGTTATATTGGCTATATCTAAAAGAAATGAAGGTAGAGAATTTATAAGAAAAAAATTCCTTATTCTTAAGAAATTTTTAACAGATATTGATATTGATATCAATAAGACAAGAGAAGAATTACAAAATAAAATAAATTAAAACAAATTAAGATGAAAAAATTATTATTATTATTATTAATTTCATTTGTTTTATTTTCATGTGAACAAACAGAAATTGATAATGTATTCGAAAGTTCTCCAGAACAAAGAGTAAAAGTAAAAATAGAAGAATTAAAATCTAAACTTTTATCAAATAAAGAAGGATGGTATGCTGAATACCAGTATGATAATGACAAAAAAGAAGCCTTGTTACACTTTAATTTTAAAGAAAATAATAGAGTAGATATTCAATCTTCATTTAATGAATATCAAAATAAAGAATCTACCTACACACTTAACTATACAGAACAACTAAATTTAGTTTTTAATACACATAATGTATTAGCTAGTTTTGTTGAAGGCTTTGAAGGAGGAGACTTTAGATGGAATCTTGTTTCTATTGAGCAAGATACAATCACATTTAAAAGTAGAGAAGGTAATACTCAATTGGTGTTAAAAAAGAGTGATGGAACACACTCTGATATAATATTAGCTCAATATAATATAAAACCTAAATTGCTACCAAACCCTTATCGGTCATATTATCGAACCTTAGAATTAGATGGGCTTCCAACTAAATATAGTTTCTCTTTTAATGAAGGTAATTTCTCTGTGTCTTTTAAATACAAAGATGCTGCAGGTGTAATTAAAGAACATATTAGTAAAGTATTAGCGCTATCAAATGATAAATTTGAATTACAAACACCATTAATTATAAATGATAAAGAAGTAAAAACTTTTAACTATAATAGCGCAAATGAAACTTTTGAAATTGAAGGATCTTTACTTACAGGTGCTATTAATTATGGTTCAAAAGCATTTGCTATTGATAATGCAGCAGATCTTTTTATTAATTCAAATACATGGTACCAACTTGTAAACCCAAGTAACTCTTTAAAACCATTTACTGATCAATTATTAAATATACCAGGAACAAATCATCAAATTCAATGGTACGTTAATGCTTTTTCATTTGCTCTTAAAGCAAACTATGTATATTCAATAGTTAATGGATCTAATACTTGGGTAGGCCCAAATATTACCGAATACAAAAAATTAAACACAGATGAAATATCACTTGTATTTGCTGGTACTAATAGAGGAATTACACCAGACATATTGGCTTTATTTAATAGTGGATATAATCAGTTAGTATTTAATGCTAATGGCTTTGATGTTATCCCTCATAATAATGGTAATTTTACTTTCGTTTTAAAAGATGCTCCTCAAGTCTATTTCGATTTAATAAAATGAGGATAAATACATGTTTATCAATAATTTAACCCGAAAATAAATTTATATTTTTGGGTTTTTTATTATACTTATTTTTTTCATCTTAACCTTTTGGTTTATATATAATTATCTTATATTTGCAGCCTTATTTAAAAAATAATTTTCAATATATATAAGATGACAAAAGCAGATATCGTATCTAAGATTTCAGATAAGAGTGGAATTGAAAAAGCAGATGTTTTAGCAACAGTTGAAGCATTTATGGACGAGGTGAAAGATGCATTAGAGAGTGGAGATAATGTATATTTAAGAGGTTTTGGTAGTTTTATTATCAAAACTAGAGCAGAAAAAACTGGTAGAAATATTTCTAAGAACACTACCATTAAAATACCTGCACACAACATTCCAGCATTTAAACCTTCAAAAGTTTTTACAGAAGGTGTTAAAACAAAAGTATCTGTAAAGTAATTTAAAGTATTAACCAAAAACCTTTAATAATTAGGGTTTTATAAAACATTGTAACTATGCCAAGTGGTAAAAAAAGAAAGAGAGCAAAGATCTCTACACACAAAAGAAAGAAAAGAGCAAGAGCAAATCGTCATAAGAAAAAGTAAGCGTTAGCTTACTTTTTCGTTGCTTTTATAGCACACGTTCATTGACAATTAAGGTTTAAATACCTTAAAAATGGTATAAAAATTATACCTGTTTACAAATTTAATCCGTCTTCGTAAAATTACGTTGGCACAAAACCATGTTCAGAATGAAAACAGAATTAATAATTCGTTCAAATTCTTCTGATATTGATTTCGCCTTACTAAGAGATGGTAGACTTATTGAATTAAATAAAGAAACAAGCGACAATAAATTTTCAGTCGGAGATATTTTTCTAGCTAAAATAGGAAAAGTAATGACTGGTTTAAATGCTGCTTTTGTAAATGTTGGATATCCTAAAGATGGTTTTTTACATTACCACGATTTAGGTCCACAAGTACAATCTTTAAATAAATTCATTAAAAAAGTAAGCACAGGTAATTATAAAGAATTCACTTTAAAAAATTTCCGTCCTGAAAATGATATTAACAAGGATGGAAAAATTAACGACGTACTAAAATCAGGTCAAAATTTATTAGTACAAATTGTAAAAGAACCAATTTCTACCAAGGGTCCGCGTATTAGTTCGGAACTATCAATAGCTGGTAGATTTTTAGTTTTAGTTCCTTTTTCAAATAGAGTATCTGTATCTCAAAAAATTGCAGATCCTAAAGAAAAAGAACGATTAAAAAAATTAGCAAAAAGCATTAAACCAAAAGGGTTTGGGCTTATTTTACGTACTGTTGCCGAAGGTAAAAAGGTAGCAGAACTAGATAAAGATTTACAAAACTCATTAGATCGTTGGGAAACTTTATGCAACAGTATTGCAAACCAAAATACCCCAACAAAAATATTAGGTGAGTTAAACAGAGCATCCTCAATTTTAAGAGATGTAATGAATGATTCTTTTACAAGCATTATAACAAACGATAAAACTTTGAAAGTAGAAATAAAAGAGTATTTACAAGAAATATATCCTGAAAAGGAAAATATTGTAAAACTTCATAAATCTGATACACCGATTTTTGAAAAATACGGTATTGAACGTCAGATAAAAACATCGTTTGGCAAAACAGTTTCTATGAGCAAAGGTGCGTATTTAGTTATTGAACACACCGAAGCATTACATGTTATAGATGTTAACAGTGGTAATCGCTCAAACAAATCTTTAAGTCAAGAAGAAACAGCATTAGAAGTTAATTTAATTTCCGCAACTGAAATAGCTCGTCAGTTACAATTACGTGACATGGGTGGAATTATTGTTGTTGATTTTATTGATATGAAAACTTCTGAAAACAGAAATAAATTATATCAGCATTTAAAAGATGCTATGTCTTTAGATCGTACAAAACATAAAATTTTACCTCCAAGTAAATTTGGTTTAGTACAAATAACAAGACAGCGTGTACGACCTGAATTAGAAATAAAAACGCGCGAACCAAACCCGAATAAAAACGGAGAAGTTGAAGCTCCTATTGTTTTAATAGAAAAAATAGAAGCTGAATTAGAACGCCTTATTAACAATGATAAAGTTTATAAAGAGATTACATTAAATGTACATCCTTTTATCGCTGCTTATTTAACTAAAGGTGTTAACTCAATTCGTTTTAAATGGTTTGTTCAACACAAAAAGTGGATTAAAATATTACCTAGAGATGCTTACCAATACTTACAATATAAATTCTTTTTGAAAAAAAAGAAAGTTAAGTAAGGCAATCTTATTATGAAATAAAAATCCCGTATCAAACGATACGGGATTTTTTTGTTCTATTCTCTAAATTATATCAAATCAAACCCAATATCTTTTCGATAATTTATTTTATCAAATGATATTTTATCAATGCTTTTATATGATTTTTCAAGCGCTTCATCGATTGAATCTCCAAAGGATGTAATTGCCATTACACGACCACCATTGGTAACAACCTTATTATCTTTAATAGTAGTACCTGCATGAAAAACGATAGAATCTTCTACGGTGTTAAAACCAGTAATTTCTTTCCCTTTTTCGTATGCTTCAGGATACCCACCAGAAACTAACATTATTGTAGTAGCGGTTTGTGAAGTTACTTCGTAAGATTTTTCGTGTAAATTTTGATTCGCAACTCCTTCGAATAAATCAACTAAATCAGACTGAATTCTAGGTAAAACAACTTCTGTTTCAGGGTCTCCCATACGAACATTGTATTCAACTACCGATGGATTTCCGTTGTCGTTCATTAATCCAATAAAAATGAATCCACGATAATCAATTCCGTCTTTCTGTAATCCGTTTATAGTTGGTTTTACGACTAAATCCTCTACTTTCTGTAAAAAGTCATCTGTAGCAAAAGGAACAGGAGAAATAGCTCCCATACCTCCTGTATTTAAGCCTGTATCTCCTTCACCAATACGTTTGTAATCTTTTGCCGAAGGTAATATTTTATAATTTTTTCCGTCAGTTAAAACAAATACAGAAAGTTCAATACCTTTTAAAAACTCTTCGATAACTACAGTAGATGAAGCTTCTCCAAATTTCTGATTCGAAAGCATTTCTTCTAATTCTGATTTAGCTTCTTCTAAATCATTTAAAATTAAAACACCCTTACCAGCTGCTAAACCATCTGCTTTTAAAACAAAAGGAGGTTTTAATGTTTCTAAGAAGCTTTTACCTTCGTTTAAAGTAGCAGGTGTAAATGATTGATATTTTGCAGTAGGTATGTTATGTTTTATCATAAACTGCTTTGAAAAATCTTTACTTCCTTCTAATAAAGCCCCGTCTTTTTTAGGACCAATTACAGGAATGTTTTTTAATTCATCATCAGCTAAAAAGAAATCATGTACACCCTCAACTAAAGGAGCTTCAGGACCTACAACCACCATCTTTATATTGTGTTGTAAAACAGCTTTTTTTACTTCTGTAAAATTAGTTGGACTTAAATTAAGGTTTGTAGCAATTTTATCAGTTCCTGCATTTCCAGGTGCTACAAATAATTGATTGATTTTAGTGCTTTCTGAAAGCTTTTTAGTAAAAGCATGTTCTCTACCACCAGATCCTAAAATTAAGATATTCATTTTGTGTGTTGTTGTGTTGTGAGTGCAAATATAGAATAATACCATTGCTTACTTAAACAAAAAAGACCTCATTTTAATTTAAAAAAGGTCTTTTTGTTTTTTACTTAGTTGCTTTACAACTAAAATATTTGTTCTAATATTTTTTGAGTAATTGCATATGTTGGTGTAACTCCGCTCATTCCTAAACCACCAGAAGCAAGAGTAGCACCTGTTTCTAAAGGATTATCTGAAGCATAATAAGCGTAACGTACTTTTATATCTTCTCGTACATTACCTCTAATTTTAGAGTTAGCTTGTATTGCTTTTTGATAATGTGCTCCTTCCATTTCTAAACCGATAACATTCCATGTTGAGTCGTGGAAAAACTCTAATAAGTCTTTATTTTGTAAAGAAGTACCTAAAACACTAACCATTGACCCATCAAAAGATTTTACTCCAAATCCTTCTAAATCTTCTTTTGTTAATTCGTTTTTAAATGGATAATTATCTGCGGTACCTTCGAAAATATGTGAAGAAGGAATCATAATGTCTCCTTTACCACCTTCTAAAATACCAGCTTTACCCATTATTGATACAGAAATAACATCTAAATGTGTAGACTTATTTTCGTTTTTATACGGTTTTAAAAGCTCATCCATTGTTTCGTAAGCTTGTTCACCAAAAGCATAATCCATTACTATAATGACAGGTTTTTCACCAATAGAATTTTTCTTTTCGAAAGGAGTGGTATCCATATCTATTTTTTCAGTATCAATAATTTGAACATTGATATTAGTACCTGAAGTATCTTTTAAATAGATTAATCCATTTTCTGAAGCATAGTTTTTAACAGCCTTTTGTAATGGTTGACTGTTTGAATTACTTAGTACTTCGAAAAGCTCAAAACCTTTATGTTTTTTCGCTTCTTTTGGTAATGCATTTGGTGCATATATAGAGTTTAAAACACTATGCATATTGGCACTAATAATATGAATAGGTCTTTCTAATAAACCGTTGTCTAGTAAATTCTTTTTAATATTATTTGCCCAAATTTCACCATAAATATGATGTCCAATTTCTTCATTTAAAACTGAACTGAATTTTATAGAACGTTTTTTATCAAGTAAAGTTTCGTTAATAGCTAATTTACCTAACCAATATATTAGATGGAAAAAACGATTTGGATTTTCTTCACTAGAAAAAGTATTATAAGCATCATAAACTTCATCATATGTTCTTCCTAAAATATTACCAAGATGAACAACAATAACATCTTTTTCTTCATCAGTAAGAGTTTTATTGTATAAAACAATGTCTTCTAAATGTAACCATTCTCTAATAAAGCTTTTACCATTGTTAATAACTACACGGTCTTTAATTTTGTGTGATTCAATAAATAAGAAAGTAAGGTGTGTAAGAATATCGTAAATTTCAGAACGTCCGCGTGTAATTTCAATATTCATTTGATCTTTATCGATACGATAACAGTTACGTCTTCTCTTAGGAGGAATAATTACTTCGAATTTAGAATTTCTAAACCCTTCATCGGCAGTTAAATTAATAAACTGACATTCTTCTATACCTTCTGGTAAACGTTCTATAACGTAAACTAATCCGTTTAATTCTGTTTTATCTTCTGCAATCGACCCATAAATTTCTGGGCGTAATGATAATAATGATTTTCGTAATGTTTCACCAGATATTCCCATTGGTTTATAAAATCCACGACTAAATAAGTGTCGCATAGAAATATATAAACGTTCAATGGCGTTTGTTGATTCTTGTGCTCTGGTGCGTTCTTTATGGTTGGGTTTTGACATATATTTTTTAAAGTGCAAAGATATAAATTATGTAGAGGATATTATTTTGTTAAAATATCGGTGTATTTTTTTTGATTTTTTAGTAATTCAACCGCTCTTTTAATTGTTTCATCATGTTTTAATTGATGTTTATACATTCCTTCTTTATAATTGTAACGCTTTACTATTTCGTTTTCTATTTTGCTTAATAAAACATCTTGATTCACAGTTATTTTATTTACTTTTTCTTGTTTTAATTTTTTGATGATAGCCTTAAACTCATTATCAATATCCTTATTATTTTTTACTGATTTATAAGCTTTCTTAAATAGTTTTTCTTCTTTTGTAACAAAAGCAGTATCCTTAATTAAAAGGTAGTTTTTAAAATTAATAAAATCAGCTGAAGTAAATGTAAAATCTTCGTTAGGTACTGTTGAATTTTGGTTTGTGAAGTCTGTAATAAAATTAAAAATTGCTCTAGATTTTAATAATGATTTTGTTTCTTTTGTTTTTGCAGAAAAATTCATTTTTATGTCAGGAGTTACTCCTCCACCATCATATACTTTACGTCCATTTTTGGTTGTAAACATATTTACTTCACCATCAGAAAATTTAGGAACTTTTCCTGTTTTCAAATCACGATTTGCATAATCTAATTCTTGAATACAACGACCACTAGGAGTATAGTATTTAGATATAGTAGCTTTCATTTGTGTACCGTAATTTAATTTGAAATAACGTTGCACTAAACCTTTACCAAAAGAGCGTTCACCCATTACAACTGCACGATCGTAATCTTGTAAAGCACCAGAAACAATTTCAGAAGCAGATGCTGAACGACCATCAATTAAAACAACAATTGGAATTTCAGTATCCAAAGGATCTTTATTTGTTTTATATGTTCTACTATTTTTTTTAATTTTCCCTTTAGTATCAACTACTTTTAGTCCTTTATCAATAAATAAATTGGTGATATTTACAGCATCAAATAAAGAACCACCAGGGTTACTTCTTAGGTCAAAAACAAGCTTGTTCATTCCTTTAGATTTTAGCTCTTTAAAAGCTTTAGAAACTTCTTCTGTTGATTTTTGACTTGTAAATTGAGTTAAAATAATATATCCTGTTTCATCATCAATCATATCATAAAAAGGTACTGGGTTTACAATTACCTTATCTAATTTTAAGTTGATGTTTAGAGTTTTTCCGTTTCTATCAATAACTAAAGAAAGATCTTTATTAGGAGTCCCTTTAACCATTTGTGAGTATTGATTTTTTTCTAACTCATCTAATTTTTGACCATTTGTGGCAGTAATAATATCTCCAGCTTTTAAACCAGCTTTATCAGCAGCATATCCTTTATAAACTTCAGCAATTATAATTCCTCTTTTAATATAATAAGAAGAAATACCTATACCACCATATTCTCCTTCACGCCTAATACGAGCGTCTTCTACCGCTTGTTCATTATAAAAATTAGTATATGGGTCTAGGTTTTTTAATGTGTTTTTAATTGCTTTATTCGTTAATTCACCAGGATTAATTTCATCAATATAATTAATGTTTAATTCTTTAAATAAATTATTATAAATCTCAATTTGTTTAGCGATTTCAAAAAAACGAGATTGAAAAGAAAATAAAAGAGAAAAGGTAACAAGTAAGCCAAAAAAAAGTGTTTTTCTATTTTTCATTATTAGAAACTTCTGCTAAAAAAAGGGTTAATAATTTTTTCATTTTATGCTCTAAATCAGCATATTTCCATTCATCCCTTGCAATATAAGAAATCATAAATACATAAGGTTCTTTAACACCATCGTAAACGGTGTTTTTTTCTTTTCTATAAACTTCTCTTAATAAGCGTTTTATTCTATTACGGTCAACAGCTTTTTTAAAATTACGTTTTGGTACAGAAAAACCTACTTGAACAGGAAATTTTAATGTATTATTAGCTGGTACATAAACCATTCGAAGCGGGAAAACTTTTATAGTATTTCCTTCTTCATATAGTTTTCCAATTAATTTTTTACTTTTTAATCTTTCGTGTTGTCCTAACGTAAATCTCATCATATACAAACATACGGAAACCCTAAAGAAAAACCATTTTTTTAAGTATTTTTGAATAAACTCTAAGTAATTGAATATGGATTTATTTCAAGCTCCTGATTATTATCAAGTTGATGATTTATTAACAAACGAACATAAATTGGTTCGTGATACTGCTCGTGAATGGGTAAAGAAAAATTTATCACCAATTATTGAAGATGCTGCGCAAAATGCAAAATTTCCTGAAGAATTAATCCCGGGTTTAGCTGAGGTTGGTGCGTTTGGTTCATATATACCTACAAAATATGGAGGTGCAGGATTAGATCAAATATCGTATGGTTTAATTATGCAAGAGTTAGAACGTGGTGATAGTGGAATTAGATCTACAGCTTCTGTTCAATCATCATTAGTAATGGGACCTATTTTTAATTATGGAAATGAAATACAACGAAAAAAATATTTACCAAAACTAGCTAGTGGAGAATGGATTGGAAGTTTTGGGTTAACAGAACCTAATCATGGATCAAATCCAGGAGGAATGGAAACTAAGTTTAAAGATATGGGAGACCATTATTTATTAAACGGTTCAAAAATGTGGATTTCTAATGCACCAATTTGTGATGTTGCTGTTGTTTGGGCAAAGAATGAAGATGGTCGTATACACGGTTTAATCGTTGAAAGAGGGATGAGTGGGTTTACAACTCCTGAAACGCATAATAAATGGTCTCTAAGAGCATCGATTACTGGTGAGCTTATTTTTGACAATGTAAAAATTCCAAAAGAAAATTTATTACCAAATAAATCAGGTTTAGGAGCGCCTTTATTATGCTTAGATGCTGCACGTTATGGTATAGCTTGGGGAGCCATTGGAGCTGCAATGGATTGTTATGATACTGCTTTACGTTATGCTAAAGAGCGAACACAATTCGGTAAACCTATAGGTCAGTTTCAGTTACAACAAAAAAAGTTGGCAGAAATGATTACCGAAATAACCAAAGCTCAGTTATTAACTTGGAGACTGGGGGTTTTAAAAAATGAAGGACGTGCTACTTCTGCACAAATATCAATGGCTAAACGTAATAATGTTGATATGGCTATAAATATAGCCAGAGAAGCAAGACAAATACTTGGAGCTATGGGAATATCAGGAGAGTATTCTATAATGAGACATTCAATGAATTTAGAAAGCGTAATTACTTACGAAGGTACACACGATGTTCATTTATTAATTACAGGTTTAGATATTACAGGTTTAAATGCTTTCAAATAAGTAATTATTCTTTAAACTTGGTTTCTAGCCCATCGATACTTGTTTGGTTTTTATCTTTCCAATATTGTTCAATATTCTTTTCACCTTTTTCTGTAGCCCAATCTAATAATTGATTTCGTTCTTCTTTGTATTCATAA
This sequence comes from uncultured Tenacibaculum sp., assembly GCA_964498665.1. Classification (GTDB taxonomy): domain Bacteria; phylum Bacteroidota; class Bacteroidia; order Flavobacteriales; family Flavobacteriaceae; genus Polaribacter. The sequence goes on from CAZCHR010000021.1 coordinate 20,912, forward strand.
AAAGGAATAGACATACCACATGAAGTTTGAACACTTTCAATAGTAACATCAAATATTTGTCGAGTTCCAGATAACTTAGGAAAAATACTAATTAATTCATCCCATTCCGAATCGTTTTGTAAAACTTCTTTAGCTTTTCCATACAAGCGTAAAATATTTGGAGCTCCTTCAAAGGCACAAAACATAATAGTAATTCTATTGTCTTTTAATAAATGAGCTGAGGTTTCATTACCACTACCTGTAACGCTTAACCAAGCAACTCTATTCTCGTTTAATACACGAAAAGAATCCATTCCTTTCGGAGATAAATTAATCCGTCCATTTTTAGGAGCGGTAGCTACAAAAAATACTTTTTGAGTTTTTATAAACTTTTGAATTCTATTAGTAATTTTATCGTAAAACTTAGCCATATCTTAATATTTAATCTATCCAGTCTTTAGTTCTTTCAACAGCTTTTTGCCATTTCGTATATAATTTTTTTCTTTTTTCATCCTGAAAAGTAGGAGAGAAGGTATTGTTTATTTTACGCCTATTTAAAATATCTTCTTGTTTCCACAAACCAACACAAATACCAGCTAAATAAGCAGCTCCCATAATTGTAGTTTCAATAATTTCTGGACG
>CAZCHR010000022.1:0-21452 GCA_964498665.1 uncultured Tenacibaculum sp.
AAAGGATTTAAAACCCTTGCTGTAAAAGAAAACAAAAGTGATATTAACTTTTATTTAGCAATGAGTTTTCTAAACAAAGGTAACGACAATGAAGCTTTAAAAATCTTAGAACAACTACCTGAAAAGCAAAATAGATTTTCATCTCAAATTAATTGGTACAAAGCTTTAATTTATATAAAACAAAAACACTTTAAAAAAGCTACTAAATCTTTAGATAAGCTTATTCAAACAAATCAAAAGTTTAAAAAAAGTGAAGCTAGACAATTAAAAAAAGATCTAGAATAAGTATACAGCTTTTATTTCTCATCAATATTTTTCTGTAAATTCGTCTTTATAGAACTTTAAATATGAAAACACTTCAACAATGGTTTGATGATTATGCTGTTAGTCATCAAAACGAAACAAATATTGCAATTCACTACATATGCGTTCCTGCAATTTTTTTTAGTATTATAGGAATATTTATGAGCATTCCTTCAGGATATTTAAATGAATTAACAACAATACAAAATCCTTTTTTAGTTAATTGGGCAACTATACCCCTACTGTTTTTCTTATTATTTTATTTAAGATTGTCTTTTTCTATGTTTTTTAAAATGTTGATTTTTTCAATATTATGTATAGTTGGGAATTATTATTTAGACGACTACTTACCTTTATTTTACACCTCTATTACAATTTTTGTAATTGCTTGGGTTGGTCAATTCTACGGGCATAAAGTTGAAGGAGCAAAACCTTCATTTCTAAAAGATTTACAGTTCTTATTAATAGGTCCTGCTTGGGTAGTAAAAAAAATGTTTAGATAAACTATATGGAATTACTTTTTTTAGGTTTAGCGGGTGGCGCTATAATCTCTTATTTTATTTTTCAAAAGTTTTCTTCAGTAAGTAAAAAAAGCCTTACTGAAAAACAATCGGTAGTATTATTAGATAAAATTAAAAAAGTATCTAAATTAATTACTGTTGAAGGTGAGTTTGCTGAAATTTATCATCATGAAAATACCAAAGAAAAATTTTTAGGTTTATTTACAAGTAAAAAGAAAGCCATTATTTTAATTAATGCCAAGGTGCATATTGGTTTTGATTTTAGAAAAATTAAAATGGAAGCTAACTCTAAAAACAAAACCCTGGTATTATCTGAGTTTCCACAACCTGAAGTATTTTCCGTAGAACCCAATTTACGCTTTTACGATATCCAAAACGGATTGTTAAATAAGTTTAGTTCAGAAGACTTAACCGAAGTTAACAAAGAAGCTAAAGAACATATTCTACAAAAAATACCTGAAAGTAACTTAATGCAAACGGCAAACAAAGAAGCTTTAGATGCTATTTCACTTATGAAAAGCTTAGTAGAAACTATTGGTTGGAAATTAGATTTTTCTTCTTTAGAATTACCTGATACTAAACTGAAATCTATTGAGTAACAAAAGTGAATTATACAAAGCTTTTAAACTGCTATTGGTTTCTTTTATCTCTCTATTCATTTATTATTTTATAAACAATAGCAAATACCTTAAATCGCTTCAAATAAAGTTCGATAAATCTATAACACATGGAAGCTTTGAATTTTTCATTCTTACAAACATTACAAAATACTTTTTCTTATTACTTGGTATAGTTGCTATTATATTCTTAATTTTAAGAACCTTTAAAGAAAACAACAAATGCACATAGAACAATTAAGAAATCATTGCATAACAAAAAAAGGAGTCACCGAACATTTTCCTTTTGAGGATAATACATTAGTTTTTAAAGTTATGAATAAAATGTTTGCCTTAACTGGTTTAGATAGTTGGGAAAAAAATGAAGCAAAGGTAAATCTAAAATGTGATCCTGAAAAGTCTTTAGAACTGAGAAGCGAATACGAAAGTATTAACCCAGGTTGGCATATGAACAAAAAACATTGGAATACTGTTACGTTAAACAATGATGTTTCTGATAATTTTGCCTTTGAATTAATTGATCATTCTTATAATTTAATTGTAAAAGGTCTAACCAAAAAACTCCGCGAAGAACTAAACAACCTATGAATTTTCACGATAACTTAGGTACAGAGTTTGAATTTAGAACTTATAATTCTTTAGAAACTAATTATAAAATAACTGATAACTATTTTAAAGAAGCAGGCTATACAAAAAACGAAGAATCCATACCCAATAATCTATCATATAAACAAGGGTCTAAATTAAAAAATGCTTTTACAACGAACCCTTTAAAGTGGAAGAGTGAATTTATAATATCTATATCAGAAAACTACATTCATCTGAGCTGTTTTATTGATACAACAAATCAATTAGTATCTCAATCAGAAACTGAATGTTGGAATAGGTTTATTGCTAATTTTGAAAAAAGCATTAATCAACAAAAAAACTTATTTCATTTAAATAACGAATTCGTTAAAAAGTCAAAAAAAGCAACCTTAAAATATATTACTTATGGTGTTATTGTTACAATAGTATCACTTACTATATTTGGTGTTATTGCCGATTACTTTAAATTATCGTCTAAATTTATTTTTCTACCTACATTCTCTATTACAACAATCGTTTTATTATTGATTCAAAGAAAAATGAATAACGATAAAATTCTATAAAATGGATAAAGCTACGTTACGTAAAACATATAAACTGAGAAGAAAAGAGTTAACCAATAAAGAAATTGAAAACTCTCAACAAAACATCTATTCTCAAATTTTTAAAATAGACTTTTCTAACATCAATACAATTCATATTTTTCTACCTATAGAAAAACAAAAAGAAATTAACACCTACCCTATTATTGATTTTTTAAAAACTAAAAACAAAGAAATTATTATTAGTAAAAGTGATTTTAAAACCAACACTTTACAGCATTTTATTTTTGATACAACTACAAAATTAGAAATCAACAAATACGGAATCCCAGAACCTATTAACGCTAAAGAAATTGACGTAAAAAAAATTGATTTAGTATTTGTACCGTTATTAATTTCTGACACTAAAAACTACAGGGTTGGCTATGGTAAAGGCTTTTACGATCGTTTTTTGTCAGATTGTAAAGAACATGTAAAAACTATTGGTCTTAACTTTTTTAAACCAGTTGATATTATTACCGATGTAAACGAATTTGATATTCCGTTAGATAAAATTATCTATCCAAAATAAAAAATCCCGCTATAAAGCGGGATTTTTTTTATTTATCTATATAACTAATTAACCATTCATAGAAATTAAAAACTCATCGTTGTTTTTAGATTTTCTAATTCTATCGTTAATAAATGTCATTGCTTCAACTGGGTTCATATCTGCTAAATATTTACGTAACACCCACATACGCTGTACAGTTTTATCATCTAATAATAAATCATCACGACGTGTACTTGATTTTATTAAATCAATAGCTGGATAAATTCTACGATTAGAAATATTACGATCTAATTGTAACTCCATGTTACCAGTACCTTTAAATTCTTCGAAGATAACCTCATCCATTTTAGAACCTGTTTCGGTTAATGCAGTTGCAATGATTGTTAACGATCCGCCGTTTTCAATATTACGAGCAGCACCAAAGAAACGTTTTGGTTTGTGTAATGCATTTGCATCAATACCTCCAGATAATATTTTACCAGATGCTGGTGCAACTGTATTATATGCTCTTGCTAAACGTGTAATAGAATCTAATAAAATTACAACATCATGACCACATTCTACTAAACGTTTTGCTTTTTCTAAAACAATATTAGCAACACGTACATGCTTATCAGCTGGCTCATCAAAAGTAGATGCTACAACTTCTCCACGAACATTACGCTTCATATCAGTAACCTCTTCAGGACGCTCATCTATTAATAAAACAATTTGATAAACTTCAGGATGATTCGCCGCAATTGCATTAGCAACATCCTTTAATAACATTGTTTTACCTGTTTTAGGTTGTGCAACGATCATACCACGCTGTCCTTTACCTATTGGTGAAAATATATCAATAATTCTAGTTGATAAAGAACTACCTCTTTCTGCCAAATTGAATTTTTCTTCAGCAAATAATGGTGTTAAATGCTCAAAAGAAACACGGTCGCGAACAATATTCGGATTTAATCCATTGATTTTTGATACTCTAATTAAAGGAAAATACTTTTCCCCTTCTTTTGGCGGACGTACATTTCCTAAAACAGTATCTCCTGTTTTTAAACCAAATAACTTTATTTGAGATTGTGATACATAAATATCATCTGGTGATGATAAATAGTTATAATCAGACGATCTTAAAAAACCATACCCATCAGGCATCATTTCTAAAACCCCTTCACTTTCTATAATACCATCAAACTCAAAAGAAGGGTCACGATATTTGTTACCACTTTTATGTTTGTTGTTATTTTGATTTTTATGTTGTTGTTTATTACCTCTATTATTTTGGTTTTTATGCTGTGGTTTATTAGGAGGATTTCCTTCCTTTTTAGCCTCAGGTTTTCTTTCAACAGGCTTTCTTTCAGAAGGTTTTCTTTCTGTAGTGTTTTTATCATCAGTTTTAATTTCTTCTGATTTATTTTCTACAACCTTACCTTCTTCTTGTTTATTTACAGTTACTTTTTTCTCTAAAGGTTTTCTTTCTCTTGGCTTTCGCTCTCTAAGTTTTCTTTCTGCTGTTTTTTTCTCAACTGGTTTTTCTTCTTGCTTTACAGCAACCGATTCATCATCATCTTTCTTTACTTCTTTAGCAACTGCTACTTCTTTTGTAGGCGTTGCATCATCAGTTTTAGAAATTCTTTTTCTTTTTGGTTTTTCTGCTTTAGCTTTTTCTGCAGCAGTATTAGCACTTGCCTCAGCTTGTGCATCTAATATTTTATAAACTAAATCAAGTTTTTTTAACTGACTTGTTTTTTGAAGTCCTATGCTTTTAGCAATAGTTTGTAAATCAGTTAATTTTTTAGCTTTTAACTCCGAAATTTCGAACATTCGTAAAATAATTAAGTTATCTTATTCTTTAAGTTGTGAAGAATAGTGTTTTGTTAAGTTTTGTTTTTTGATTTTATTGCTAAATAAGATTTAAATAACAATTTTTAGTGCGGTACTTATATGACAAATATATACAAATAATTTAACTTGTAATATTTCTTATTAAAAAAAGAAATATTACATTTGCTACCCAATAAAAAATATGATACAGAGAATACAATCTATATACTTATTATTAGCCGCAGTTATTTCTGGTGGCTTAACATTTATTGTTAGTCTTTGGACCAATGCAAAAACCACTACTGTTTTTGCTGTAGATTTATTTTCAGGAGCTTCTATGTTCGAAAAAACAACTCCTACTTTATTTTTTATTTCAGCTTTATTATCTTTTGTAACTTTGTTTTTATTTAAAAACCGTCAGTTACAATTTGTATTAGGGCGCTTAAACATATTGATTAATCTTTTTTTATTAGGATTGTTGATATATCTATCACAAACATTATCTGGAGAAACTTTAGTTTCTGAGAAAGGTATTGGGATGTTCTTCCCTATCATTGTTATTTTGCTACTAGTTATAGCAAATAAAGCCATTAAGAAGGACGAAGATCTTGTAAAATCTGTAGATAGATTACGATAAGCCTAACATCTTAGTATATTTAGTGCGAAAAAACCGAGATTTTTATCTCGGTTTTTTATTTTTGTCAACATTCGTTTTTACCCTTCTTTTATGCAAAATGTTAAAGAAATGTTAAAGAAAATAGGGTTAACCCTATTTTATTAGGGATAACCCTAATTAACAACTAGGGTTAATGGGTATTGTGCACAACACACTTATCCTCTAAATTTGTAAATGTAACAACATATGAATTACAAGATTAAAGTTCACATAGCCGACGACCATAAGATCTTAATAGATGGAGTCATCGCCTTATTAAATACTGAAGAAGACATTGAAGTTGAAGGTTATTCTTTAACAGGAAAGCAAGTAGTTAATTGGTCTAAAAAAAACACAGCAGATGTTTTAATATTAGATATTAACATGCCAGAAATGGATGGTATTGAAGTTTTAAAAACGTTTAAACAACGTAATATAAACATCAAAACAATTATACTTTCTAGTTTAAGTGATCCTAAACTTGTACAAGAAATGATTCTTTTAGGCGCTAATGGATTTGTTGATAAAAGCTGTGCAAGCGACCACATTATAGATGCTGTAAAAACGGTTAATAATGGCATACAGTATTTTAGTGACGATGTTAAAACTAGCCTTTTAGAATTATATGTTACAGAATCGAAAGTTGAAGAACCAATAGCAGATTATGGTGATTTAACCGAAAGAGAAGTAGAAGTTTTAAGACAAATAGCCTTAGAAAAAAGTTCATCAGAAATAGCAGAATATCTAATAGTAAGCGTAAAAACGGTTGAATCATACCGAAAGAGCTTATATAAAAAATTAAAAGTAAAAAACGTAGTAGGTTTAGCGATGTACGCTTTGAAAAACAATATAGTATAGTAACCTTTCTTTTATCCCCCGTGCAAAGAAAAGATCCCCCCGAAATCTATACAAAAAGTACATCGCTAATACTTTACTATTAATTAAATATAAAATTATGGAAAAGTAGGTTTGGCGATGTACGTATATTATAGTTTTAGAACACCCCTCATTTTGTTTTCTTTAACCCCTAAGAGTGAGAATGCATCTCATTTAACTTCTAACCTAAAATAGTACGTCGCTTTTTTTACACTTCCAAATTCAAACCTAAACAACAAAAAACAATTAATCATGAAAAAATTAGCTCCCTATTTCCTAGTTTTCAGCATTATTTTTGCTTCTTGCTCTTCTAACGAGAATGAAGTATTAAACCCAAAAGAAGAAAAATTATTACAATCGTATACACTTAAAAGAGATGCTAACGGTGCATATTCTATCGATTTTAATACAACAAATAATACTGATGTTAGTTCGGTTATAAATACTGATAGATCTAACCAAATTATTTTATCTGAAGTTAACCACAAAACAGCAGTTAAACACTCTAACGATTATAACATCGAGAACGATCATTTAAAAATTGGTTTTTTAGAAGCTAACAGCGGTAAAAGAACAAATATATCTATCGAAGATGAAAACCCTACTTTTGCTAAAGGTGTTACTGAGTTTTTAAAGTCATATAGTATAACAGCAAATGGTGATGGAACTTACCAAATAGATTTTAAAGTAAGTAAAAATGTTGTTACAGATTTTGTTTACAATGATGATATTGAAACTTACGAAGTACATTTATCTAACGGTAATGCTAATCAGAGAAAATTCTCTAGAACTTTAGAAATGAATTCTAATGATGTTTTAAAATTAGATTTTGTTAATCACAAAAATATTTCTAGAACAAGTAGTTATAATCAAAGTACTGACCCAAATAAAAAACCACAAATTATCATAGTAGGTCATGATGGATACTATTAATAGTTTTTAATATAAAAACAAATAAGTGTAATTTTTAATCTTAAAATAAATTTACACTAACCACAAACTATGTTGAGTAAAAAAAGAATCACCTTTTTTATTATTTTTAATCTAATAATAGTTCATAAAAAAATTTATGCATCTAATATTAGAACTTCTAACCAAACTATTATTCAAAATAATAAAAAAGGTGATAAAAATTTTATTTTCTCTCAACAACTAGATACTATTAACAAACTCTACAACCAAGAAAATTATAAAACAGCTTTATCTCGTGCGCTAAAATTACTAAGTAGCTCAGACCCTTCCAATAACGAACATAATCGCTCTATTAATTTCTTAATTGCTAATATTTTTAGAAAAACAAAAAACCACCAAAAAGCGATTAAATACTATAAAAAATCTATTCAGTATTTTCAAAATAATTTTGAAAATAAAAATAACACACGAGTGGATTATTTAAAAACAGCTATAAATATTGGAAGTGAATTCCAAAAAATGAAAAAAAATGATAGCGCTATATTTTATTATAACAAAATATTAAACTCTAAACTATCAATAACATCTGATTACAACTCTTTACTAGCTAAAACATATGCTAATTTATCTGGGCTTTATTTAAATCAATCTGACGTAAAAAAAGCTAAAGAATTTATTTTAAAATCAATTAGTCTTTACAATGATAAAAACAATGGTGTTAAAGATAAAGTTCTAGAAGCTTCCGCTCTAAATAATTTAGCTGGAATATATCTTCTAGAAAGAAATTACAAAAAAGCTAAAGAAGTATACACCAAGGGACTAAACCTAATAGAAAGAGACAAAAGCGGTAATGCTATTAATTTTAAACAAAGATTGTACTATAATTTAGCTTGGACACACTATTTATTAAAAGATTATAAAGCTTATGATTTTCAGGAAAAGTCATATCTTATCAAAGATAGCATTAGAGACTCAGAAATAAACAGAATAGTTGGCGAATTATATATCCAACATAAAGAAAATCTAGAACTTCAAAAAGTAAATTTAGCAAGAGAACAAAGAAAATTAGCAGAGACTCAAGAAAGTAAAACCAATTTACTTTTTGGAGCATTAAGTTTGCTTGTAATTGGTATTTCTGGTGTTGTGGTATACAATTACAAACTGCGTCAAAAAAACTTACAATTAAAACTATCAGAAAACAGTTTATTACAACAACAAAGTATTGAGAAATTAAAATCAGAGGCACATACTAAAATATTAAACGCAGCTATAGATGGTAAAGAATCTGAACGTAAACAAATTGCAGAAATATTACACGATAATGTTAGCGCATTATTATCATCTGCCAATATGCATTTAAGTGCCACAAAAAAACAATGTAAAAACAAAGTACCGCCAGAAATAGATAAAACACAAGCTATAATATTAGAAGCTTCACAAAAGGTTAGAGATTTATCGCACAATTTAATATCATCTATTCTATTAAAATTTGGTTTAGAATATGCATTAAAAGATGTTGTTAAAAAATACTCTAACAGTCAATTAAAATTTGAAGTTTCAGCAAATAATATTAATCGATATAATCAAGAGTTTGAAATACGAGTATTTAATATTATTCAAGAACTAATTAATAATATTATAAAACACAGTAAAGCTAGTGGTGCCAAACTAGTTTTACAAGAAGAGAAGCGTCATCTAACCATTCTCGTTAAAGATGATGGGGTAGGATTTTCTACCTCATCTTCTTCTTCAATAAACACAAATGATGGCATTGGTTTAAGTCAAATAGCAGCTCGTATTGAAATGATGAATGGCAAACTAGATATTGCATCAAAAATTAATTCAGGTACTAGTATTTTAATTACACTACCTATAAAAAAACAAAAACAGGTTCATCAATTTTCATCGGTGAGCTAACTCAATAATTTCAAGATTTTTTACACTCCCTTTATCAAGTTCAAACCGTAGCATTGTTCTTACCTTATGAAAACCATGTTTACCTGCAGATCCGGGGTTTAAGTGTAATAACTTATATTTTTCGTCATACTGAGCTTTTAAAATATGCGAATGCCCACAAATAAAAAGTTTTGGCGCATTTGTTTTTAACCCTTCTTCTATTCTTGGTTTATATGCATTTGGGTATCCACCAATATGGGTTATCCATACAGTAACACCCTCAATAACAAATTTATTATCTAACGGAAATTCAGCGCGTGCATCTTTATCATCAATATTACCGTAAACAGCTCTTAAAGGCTTGTACTTTTGTAAGGTATCAGTAACATTTAAATTACCAATATCACCAGCATGCCAAACTTCATCAGCTTGCTTTACAAACTTTAGTATTTGATCGTCAATAAAACTATGCGTATCAGAAAGGAGTAGTATTTTTATCATTAGCACAAAACTAATCAATACTATTTAAAATAATAAATCCATAACAGTTATTACGTTATGGATTTACCTGGGGAACATATAATAAAAGGGGACTCCTATTATCTGTGTTTGATAGTACAAATTTAAGACAGATTTTTCGATTAAAAGTTAACCTATGTTAACATTTTAACTTTCAGCAATTTATTAACATAATCTTAAGAATACATTTACAAATGTATCTTCACTCATTAATCTTAAATTTTCATAATTTAGCCCTTTAAATTACTTTTTTTGAAATACTTTATCGAATTAGCTTATAACGGAAAAAATTATCATGGTTGGCAAATACAACCAGATGTAGTTTCTGTACAAGAAAAAATAAACATAGCTGTTAGTACTATTTTAAGAGAACAAATAAGTATTATTGGTGCAGGTAGAACAGATACTGGTGTACATGCATCACAAATGTTTGCTCATTTTGAAACAAACAAAAATTTAGATAACAATTTTGCTTATAAATTAAATGCTATCTTACCAGACGATATTGTTATTTTTAATATAAAACCAGTACACAATGATGCTCATACCAGATTTGATGCATTATACAGAAGTTATGAATACAAAATTTGGCTGGGGCGAAATCCTTTTTTATTAGAAACTTCGTTACAATTACATCATAAAAAATTAAATATTTATTTAATGAACAAAGCTGCCGAAATTTTATATGAATATGAAGATTTTGAGTGCTTTTCGAAGGTGAAAACAGATGTACATACTTTTAACTGTAAAATAACAGAAGCTAAATGGGTTTTAAATGATAAAGAACTAACTTTTCATATAAGTGCCAATAGATTTTTAAGAAATATGGTAAGAGCAATTGTAGGTACTTTAATTGATGTTGGAAAAGAAAAAATTACTGTTAATGATTTTAGAGAAGTTATTGAAAGTAAAAACAGAAGTAACGCTGGTACATCGGCACCTGCAAAAGGATTATTTTTAACAAAAGTAGCATACGACTATATATAGTGAGTAAAAAAACAGGAAACGCATTTGATTTAAAAATTTTTGTAAGACTTATGAGTTTTGCAAAAAAATACCGTACTAGATTTATTGTAGCTACGGCATCTACTATTTTACTAGCCATATTCTCGGTAATTATACCAGTTATTTTAATGACTGCTATCGATGATTTTGTTGCTACAAAAAACCCAACAAGACTACTCTATTTTACCATAGCAATGTTTATTGCTTTACTAATTCAAGTACTATTTCAGTTTAGCTTTATTTATAATGCAAACTGGGTAGGGCAACATATTATTAGAGATATAAGAGCAAAAACTTTTCGTAAAATAATACAGTTTAAAATGGGTTATTTTAATAACTCTTCTGTTGGTAAATTAGTTACACGAGTTGTTTCTGATATAGAAACAATAGCTAACTTTTTTACGCAAGGTGTTTTTATGATTGTTAGTGATATCTTAAAAATGTTAGTTGTAATTTTTGTTATGCTATACACTAATTGGAAACTAGCAATAATTGCGCTTGCAATGTTACCCGTTTTAATATACGCTACCAAACTTTTTCAGATAGCTATAAAATCTACATTTCAAGATGTACGTAACCAAGTAGCAGATCTTAATGGCTTTGTACAAGAAAGGGTAACAGGTATGAAAATTGTACAGCTTTTTAATCGAGAAAAAATAGAATATCAAAACTTTGTTGCCATTAACGACAAACATGCAAAGGCTCATATTAAAACTGTTTGGTACTACTCTATCTTTTTTCCTATTGCAGAAATATTATCATCTATCGCAATAGGGTTAATTGTTTGGTATGGTGGACTTCAAGTTATCGATGGTGAAGCTACAAATATTGCCGTAATTATTGGATTTATTAAAATGGCACAAATGCTATTTAGACCGCTTCGTCAAATAGCAGATAAGTTTAATCAACTACAAATGGGTATTGTTGCTGGCGAACGCGTTTTCGACGTAATAGATACCGAAAGCTCTATTAAAAAAGACGGTACAATTACAACGGAAAACTTACAAGGAGACATTAGTTTTAAAGATGTACACTTTAGCTATATAAAAAACGAAGAAGTTTTAAAAGGAATTAGCTTTAACGTTAAGAAAGGACAAACAGTTGCTATTGTCGGTGCAACAGGAGCTGGTAAATCGACAATTATAAATTTAATAAATCGTTTTTATGAAATTGATAGTGGCTCTATTTGTGTAGACAACATACCTATTGAAGAATATAATATCGTTTCATTACGTAAAAAAATAGCGATTGTATTACAAGATGTGTTTTTGTTTTCTGATAGTATTTTAAATAATATTACTTTAAAAAACGATGCTATTACTTTAACTCAAGTAATAGAAGCTGCAAAACAAATAGGTATTCATGATTTTATTATGACACTTCCAAACGGTTATCATTATAACGTAAAAGAAAGAGGAGCTATGTTATCCTCAGGACAACGTCAGTTAATCGCTTTTTTACGTGCTTATGTTAGCAACCCTGGTGTTTTAATTTTAGATGAAGCAACATCGTCGGTAGATACACATTCTGAACAAATGATACAATATGCTACTGATAAAATAACAAAAAGCAGAACATCAATTGTAATTGCCCATCGATTAGCTACCATAAAGAAAGCTGATACTATTATTGTTATGGATAAAGGTTTAATTGCAGAACAAGGTTCTCACAATCAGTTATTACAAAAAGAACAAGGATATTATAAGAATTTATACGAAAAGCAATTTAGTTCTGAAATTACATCTTAAATAATTTGTTTAATTCACTCAAAAGAATAAATTTGTTATTCAATCTAAAAACTAAAAATCATTAAATTATGAAAAAAGTAATTTTATCTGTATTTGTTGTAGGTGCATTATTAGCAACATCATGTAAAAAAGAAAAAGAAGCTGTAAAAGATACTGCTGAAACTACTGTTGAAACAGTTGAGAAAGCTGCTACTGAAACTAAAGATGCTACTACGAAAGTTGTTGAAGGTGCAGAAGCTGCTGTAGATAAAGCTACTGAGGCTGTAAAATCTGCTTTAGATGGAGTTACAATTCCTAGTTTTGGAAATGAAAAAGTTGAAGCGCATTTAAACAACTACGCAACTTACGCTAAAGAATATATTGCTGCTAAAGGTGATGTATTAAAAAATGCTGAATTAGCAAAAAAAGGTGTTGAATTAGCTGCTAAAGGAAAAGAATTAGTAGGTACTTTAGATGCTGAAGGTGTTAAGAAATTCAACTCAGTAATGAGTGCCATTCAATCTAAAATGGCTCCTGCTAAATAATTTTAGATCCATATAAAATAAAAAAAGCTCACAATTAATTGTGAGCTTTTTTATTGTAATTTATATTATGCTGTTAAATCTTTTTGAAGCTTTTTAAACAATTCTTCAATCGTTTTATAAAACACAAACTCTCCGTTATTTATATAAGAGATCTCACCTGTTTCCTCTGACACTAATAAACAAATTGCATCTGTTTTTTCGGTAACTCCAATTGCTGCTCTATGACGTAAACCAAAACGCGCTGGTATTTTTACACTATTTGAAACTGGTAAAACAACTCGTGTAGCAATTATAAAATTATCACGAATTACTGTTGCTCCATCGTGAAGCGGACTATTTTTATAAAAAATACTTTCTAAGATTGCCTCGTTAACTAAGGCATTCATTTTATCTCCTGTATTTATCAGAAAATCTAAATTATTTGTTTTTTCAATAACAATTAAAGCTCCTGTTCTGGTTTTAGACATACTTGTACATGCATTCAAAACAGTTTCAACATCTATTTCTGAATTTATTTCAGTTTTTAAAAACTTTAATTGATTTAAAAAACCTCTTTTAGTAGAAAAATTAGTAGTTCCAATCATTAATAAAAACTTTCTAATTTCTTGTTGAAATACAATAATCAAAGCAATAACACCTCCAGATAAAAGGTATCCTAAAATACCACTTAACATTTCCATATGGAGTGCTTGTGTTATTTTCCATATTAAAAAAATTAACGCAATACCAATAACAATATTAATAGCTACTGTTCCTTTTAATAGTTTATAGATATAGTATAATAACACTGCTACTAAAATTATATCAAGAACATCAAGAAACGAAAAGTCTATAAAATCTAAATTCATTAAAATTTTGAAGTTTTAGTAAATGTAATCATTTTAAGATAACTGATTAACAATCTTAATTGCATCGGTAGCTTCTTTTACATCATGTACCCTTAAAATATTCGTTCCATTTAATAAAGCAATTGTATTTGCAACCGTTGTTGCGTTTAAAGCTTCTTGTGCTGTAATATCTAAGACTTTATACAACATAGATTTTCTTGAAACCCCAGTTAAAATAGGTACCTCTAAATTTTTAAATAATGATAATTTATTCAATAACTCGTAGTTATGTGCAATTGTTTTACCAAAACCAAAACCTACATCAATAATTAAATCGTTTACTTTTAACGCTCTAAGTTTAGTTATTTGTTCAGCAAAAAAGGAAATCACCTCTCTTGTAACATCATCATAAACAGGATTTTTTTGCATATTCTGTGGAGTTCCTTGCATATGCATCATTATATAAGGCACTTGTAACTTAGCAACTGTTTTAAACATTGCTTCGTCCATTTTCCCACTAGAAATATCATTGATTAATGCAGCTCCTGAATTTATAGATTCTTCTACTATTCTACTTCTAAACGAATCAACAGAGATTAATATTTCTGGAAATTTTTTAACCAATAACTCAATAACTGGTATAATTCTCTGCAACTCTTCATTTTCAGAAATGTGTTTCGCCCCTGGACGAGATGAATATGCGCCTACATCAATAAATGTAGCATCATCTTTTAACATTTTTTCTATTTGATTAAGAATCTCAACTTCATTCTTATATTTCCCCCCATCAAAAAAAGAATCTGGAGTTACATTTAAAATCCCCATTACTTTAGGAGTCGTAAGGTCTATTAAATTTCCTTTACAATTAATTGTCATCATAATAAATTTCCAAGTAAAAATAAACGAAAAGCTTTTAATATTTACTATTTTTGGTCGATTAGTTTTAAATAAAAAAGATGCAGAACACATCCAAACAATACGATGCAGTAATAGAAGAATGTAGAAGTTTGTTTATAAAGAAAATGAGTGATTATGGTAGTGCTTGGAGAATTTTAAGACTCCCATCATTAACCGATCAAATATTTATTAAAGCACAACGTATACGTCAACTACAAGAAAATACTGAACGTAAAGTTGATGAAGGAGAAAAATCAGAGTTTATTGGCATTATCAATTACTCTATTATGGCTTTAATTCAGTTAGAACTAGGTGTAGCAGAACAACCTGATTTAAATACGGATGAAGCAACTTTATTATATGATAAGCACTCAAAAATCACCAAAGAATTAATGGAAAATAAAAACCATGATTATGGTGAAGCTTGGAGAGATATGAGAATTTCATCTTTAACCGATTTAATTTTACAAAAATTACTTCGCGTAAAACAAATTGAAGACAACAAAGGAAAAACAATAGTTTCAGAGGGAATAGACGCAAATTATCAAGATATGATTAATTATGCTATTTTTGCTTTGATTCATCATTCAGAATTAGACAGTTAACCTAAAAACCTAAAAAATTATGTTAAAAATATTAACTCACATATCAAGAGTATTAGTAGGTCTTTTATTTATCTACTCAGGCTTTGTAAAACTGGTAGACCCTATTGGCTCTCAATATAAATTTCAAGAATATTTTAGTGAAGGTGTATTAAATATGGAATTCTTAATTCCTTATACACTACCTTTTGCTATTCTTTTAATAGTATCAGAGTTGGTATTAGGCGTAATGCTTTTAGTTGGTTTTAAACCTAAATTTACTGTTTGGAGTTTATTTGGTTTAAATTTAGTTTTCTTATTCTTAACATGGTACTCTTATACATACAACAAAGTAACCGACTGCGGATGTTTTGGAGACGCTATAAAATTAACACCTAAAGAAACATTTTATAAAAATGTAATTTTTATGGGGTTCATTATCATTTTAATTTTAGGATTAAGATATATTAAACCTACAATTTCTGAAAAAGTAGCTTCATTAAGTACATATGCATCAATCTTTTTATCATTAATGGTTACGTATTATGTTTTACAACATTTACCTATTGTTGATTTTAGAGCATACTCAATAGGGACTGATATAGCTGAAGGAATGAAATATCAAGAAGGTAGTGATGAAGTCCCGCCTATTCACGATTTCATGATTGAAACAGAAAATGATGGAGATCAATTAGAAAATATGCTTGCTAAAGATAAAGCAATGCTTGTAATGATGTACAATTTCGAAAAAACTGAAAAAGAAGGTATTGAAGTTATATCTAAAACTGCAGCTAAAGGAAAAGCTAAAGGTTATGAAATATATGTACTAACAGCTTCTTACATTGAAGATTTAGCAGCTACACAAAAGGAGTTTAACTTACCTTATACTTTTGGGTTCTGTGATGAAACAGCTTTAAAGACAGCCTTAAGAGCAAACCCAGGAATTATAACTGTTGAAAAAGGAATTATTGTTGGTAAATGGAATTGGACTGATGCCGATGATGTTGTTTTAAAATAAAATCACGCATTTTTAAACATAATGAATCCCTGAGAAATAAACTTCTCAGGGATTTTTATTTTCAATCAACAAATTTAAAATCAGTATTTTTACAATACAACCAAATTAATCAAACCATGAAATTCATTAAATATTTATTACTCTTAATAGTTGCTTTAATTATTATCGGACTTATATATGTAAGCACATACGCTAGCGATTATGATGTTAAAAGAAGTAAAATCATTAACACCACAACAACTCACGCTTTCAACACAGTAAACGACTTAAAAACTTGGGAAAAGTGGGGTCCATGGCACGACGAAGACAGTACTATTGTAGTAACATACGGAGACAAAACAGTAGGCGTTGGTGCATCTGATAGTTGGACAAGCAAAGATGGACCAGGTAAAATGGAAACTGTCGCTGTAGTAGAAAATAAATCTATCGATCAAAAAATATCTTTTATGGATAATGAACCTGGAGATATTTATTGGAATTTCGAAGAGGTAGCTGAAGGAACAAAAGTAACTTGGGGTATGAAAGCAGATAATTCTCCTTTTGTATTTAAAATGTTTGCTGCTTTATCTGGTGGATGGGGCAATATGCTAGGACCTATGGAAGAACAAGGTCTTAACAATTTAGAAAGAGTGCTTTTAGAAACAGCTCCAAAAACGCCAAAATTTACTTTAGGAAATATTTCAACAAAAGAACTACCAGCCAAAACATTTATCGGTTATCAACATAAAATTAAAATAGACCATGAAGAAATGACCCGTTTATTTTTGCAAGATATGCCTAAAGCAGGAATGTACGCTATGAAAAGTGGTTTAAAGAAAGGAGATTTTACTCCTGGATCTGTTTATTCAAAATACGATGAAGATTCTGGTGAAACAGAGTTTTACATTGGTCTTTTATTAAATAAGGACATTACCCCAGATAAAGGAATGGAAGTAATTAAATTACCTGCTAGTAATAGTGTTATGATTTCAAAGTTCGGAAATTATGGAGATGGAGATTATGACGCTCACATGAAAATTACTACTTATTTAGAGGAGAACAAGCTAACTCAAAAATGGCCAATTTGGGAATTATTTGTTAATGACTCGACGACCGTAAAACCAGAAGAAATTCAAACTGACATTTATTATCCAATAAACTAAACACAAAACTATATATTTTAAAACCTCACACTATTCGTGAGGTTTTATTATTTTAGCACTTCTATGAAGCAATTATTACTCGTTTTTATTGGTGGCGGAACTGGAAGCATCTTACGATATCTCATCGGTAAATCCTTAAACAATTCTGAAACAGGAATTCCTTACGGAACATTTGTTGCTAATATTCTGGGGAGTTTGCTTATTGGAATTATTCTAGGATTAGCTGCTAAAAACGAAAGCTTAACGCAAAATCACACTTTATTATTAGCCACGGGATTTTGTGGAGGATTTACTACTTTTTCAACATTTGCTTACGAAAACCATATTTTTTTAAAATCTGGAGATTTTACATCTTTCGCACTATATACAATCTCAAGTTTCATCTTTGGTTTTTTAGCTGTTTTCGCTGGAATATATCTTATTAAATTTATTTAAAATAACATGAACGAATTAATTCAATATACATCAACCGATGTTTACGCAATAATTACAATTAACAACGGAAAAGCAAACGCGATTTCTCACGAAGTAATAGACTCTTTAAACAAAGCATTTGATAAAGCTGAAAAAGAAGAAAAAGTAGTTATTTTAACTGGTCAACCAGGAATATTTTCTGCTGGATACGATTTAAAAAGTATGACTGCTTCTCCCGAATCTGCTTTAGAATTGGTTACAAAAGGATCAAAACTATCTCATAGAATGTTGTCTTTTCCATATCCTATTATTGTCGCTTCAACTGGACATGCAATAGCAAAAGGAGCCTTTTTATTACTTTCGGCAGATTATAGATTAGGTACAGAAGGTGAATTTAAAATTGGATTAAACGAAGTAATGATTGGCATGACAATGCACAATGCAGGTATAGAAATAGCTAAAAGTCGCTTATCTCCTGTATATTTTGAACGTAGTGTAAATAATTCAGAAATATACAACCCTAAAGATGCTATTTCTGCTGGATTTTTAGATAAAATTGTTCCTGACACACATTTATTGCCAACAGCAATTAAAATTGCAGAAATGTTTTCGAAATTAAATAAGAAAGCACATGCTGAAACAAAACTAAAGGTTAGAAAACCTTATTTAGAGGCTTTAAAAAAAGCTATAGACTTAGATATTAAAGAAGGATTAAATCCTCCATCATAAAAAATAAAAACTCTGCTTAATGCAGAGTTTTTTGTTTTATAAACCTTCAAGCAAAATTATTATTCTAAATTTATATATTCTCTATATAGTTATAAATTTTCACTTAATGTATGTACTAATTTTACTTGTATCTCTTATTACTCGCTATTTCAAAGCAACTACTTATCAATAGAATATTTCCTCACAGCATTCACAAAACCAAAACAACATAAACAACTAACAAAGAGTAAATTAAAATAAAAAAATATTTTCAGTTAAATTAAAAAAACATTATCTTTAGTAACATTAAGTAACCCCCGAAAACTATATTTAGCCATGAAAAAATTATTATTATTAACACTAGTAAGTTTTTTACTAGTAAATTGCAAAAAAACAAAAGAAGTAAAAAATCATAGTAACACTATTGCAAGTATTACTGAAACTAAAAAAAAGAAAGAGAAACTTGAGAAGTTCCCTATTGAAAAGCTAAATTTTTATGAAGCAAATAGCGACCGATTAAAAATTGTTGTTTTTATGCCTAGTCTATATTTAGACTGTGAGTATGCAAGTATGCTAACCACTTCATTAAACCACTACTTTGTAAAAGGTTTAGCTTTTAACACTGAATTAAAACCAAAATTAGACGTATTATTATTGGTTAACGACAGTGACAAATGGAAAGACTTAAAAGAACAAAAAGAAAAAAACTTCAATACCTTAAAAGACATTTATTTAAAGTACGATAAAGATGGGGAAATCTACAATTCTTTAGCTATAAATACTTTTGATAACACTTCAGAAAGTATTAACCCTGAAACTATATCAGACATTGATGTTAAAAAAATACCTTTAACAAGAAATGCAAGCTCAATTCTTTTATTATTAAATAAAAATGATGAAATCATTTATAGAGATAATAATTACAGAAGCGAAGGGGAAGGATTAAAACCATTAGAAGCATTTATAAAAAAACACTTAAATACTGACTATATAGAAATTAAAACAGCTACTAACAAAACATTAAAAATTGGAGATAAAATTCCTAATTTTCTACTTGACGGTCCTTCTGTAGAAAAAGGAACAAGAATTTTAGATAAAAAAGACAAAGTTAAAATCATTACATTTTACCCAGCTGCTTTTACAGGAGTGATTCAAAAATATGATGATATTAATAAATCTGCAGGAATGACTTGCGCTTCGCAAATGAAATCTTTTAACGCTAACTTCAACAAAGATTTAATAGAAGTTTTTGGTATTTCAAGTTCAAGTAATCAAATTTTAGATCTATGGGAAAAACACCTTGAATCTGAAAACATCACATATTTAAATGACAATGATTATACTATTTCTCAGCTATTTGACTCATACAACTCAGAAACAAAATATAATGTTAGAAAAACATATTTAATTGATAAAGAAGGCATAATAAAATATATAGATGATGATTATGCTTTTGACGATAATGAAACTTTAATTGAAGAAATTGAAAAAATAATTTAAAAAAATACGGTTACTTAATTTTTAAAGCAGACTCTAAAATCATAAATAATTTAGAGTATGCTTTTTAAATTTAATGCTTATCATAAGCCATAACCCCAGCTCTTATCTCAATAGCTACATAATTATCTCTTGGTGTTACAGGACAAGAATAACGATCGCTATATGCACAGTATGGATTATAAGCCTTATTAAAATCTATAGTAATTGTTCCATCTTCATTTTCATCTGTCATTAAGACATCTACAAATCTACCTCCACTATAAGATGTTTTCCCGTTAGTATTATCTAAAAAAGGTAAAAACAAATTATTCTCATACATTGGTTGTGGATACTCATCCTTATAAATAACTAATTCAAATTCCTTATTATCTATTACAAAAGATACAATTCCATACTTTTTATAAACCGCAATCCTATCTGTAGTTGTTGGAAAGTTAAACACTGGAGCATCAGGTGTTTTAGTTAATTTAGCATTTACTTTATATTTATTATCTATTGAAAAAAAATCTAATCCTTTAAAATTCCTTAATCCTTTTTTAGTCAAAGGTGATCTAGAGGCGTCTTTAAATTTAGAATTCATTTCTATTTGAAAATCAGAGTCTCCGATTTTAGCTTGTTTTTTTTGGGCTTTACAAGACTGTAATGTTGATGCCAACATTAATAAAATAATATATCTCATTTAATTTATTGGATTTATACCTCGTGTAGGCATTGTATATTGCTGTAATAGTTTATTCGACAAATCTTCAAACTGGTTTGCTTCAGATATTTTTTTAATCTGATTAGGATCAAAATTTCCTTTTAAATAAAAAACAGAAGTTTTATTTAGTGTTGAGTTGAATATAATAGCTTGCTTAACAATAGCACCAACTTCTAAAACAGAAACTATTTTAGTTTTATCGATCTTATTAACTCGAAGTATATCAGTAAATCGATCATTAGTAACTAAATTCATTTCTTCAATAAGTTTTTGTTGTTTATCTTTTGTAAGCTCTTTAAATGTTAAAAATTTAAAATCCTTAACGTTTGAAAACAAACTATTTACTTCAGGGGAAATAGTACCCAATAAAGCTCTCATAAAATTAGGAATCTGAAAAGCGGTTACCCCTAAATCATTCTTATGATTATTAAAAAAGCTTTGAAAATTACGATGACTTCCACAAGAAAAAAATAAAAACACACTAAATATTAAAACTAATTTTTTCATATAAATTTATTGAGTTATACATTTAGTTTCTATTTTATTTGATTTTGATAAACAGGTTTATTTTCTACCATTCTTAGAATTGTTTTA
>CAZCHR010000023.1:0-21209 GCA_964498665.1 uncultured Tenacibaculum sp.
CTTGAAAAATTGTATGCTTCAGTGTTATTGCTTATTTCTCTTTGGTCAAAGTGTTTATAGTCGTCAACTTCTGCAGTATTGTACCAAACGTAGCGTCCTAAAGAGCAAGAAGACAAACTAAGAATCAAAAACAATAATATTAATTTATAAATATATTTCATAATGCAAATTTCGTATTTTATGATTTGCTAATGTGACACATATGTGACAATCTTATTCTGAAATATTCTTTCTAATTCTGCTCAAAGATTGACGTTCAATACCTAAATATGTAGACAAATGTGTAAGAGAAATACGATTGAATAGATTTTGATGATTTTTTATAAAGTTTAAATATCTTGTTTCAGCGCTTTCAAATAGAAGGCTTTCAATTCTTTTTTGCCTTTGAATTAATATTTTTTCTGCAATTAATCGACCAAATCGTTCATAGTTTTTATATTTTAAATAGCCTTCTTTAATATGTTTATATTCTAATTCTACCAACGTGGATTGTTCTAAACATTTTATATAATAGATTGAAGATTGTTGTTGAATAAACGCATTATAGTCCGTAGAGAAATTATTTTCATTTGTAAATCTTACTGTTATTTCTTTTCCATTCTTGTCAATATAATATTGACGTAAAAGTCCTTTTGAAACAAAACCTAATTTTTTCTGAACTTGACCTTGATTCAGGTAAATTTCGTTCTTTTCGAGAATTTTGAATTCAAGATGTGGTTTAATAAATTCCAATTCAACTTTAGTGAAATTAGGAACTAAGTTTTTATAAAAAGTCAAGTAGTTTTCTATTTCAATATTCATTCTCTCGTATTGGCTACAACGTTGATGATATGAATTCGTTTTAATGATTTATATCAGTAGTTAGCGAAGTTAGTAGAAAACGAGTTAAGAATCAAACTAAATATTTATTAAATCTGCCAAAATTTCAGTGTTTTTTATTTGGTACGGTTATCGCTTTGTGTAAAACGTCATTGCGAGAGAAATGAAGCAATCTTTAGGTTAGAAGGAACAGATTACTTCGTCATTTTTCCTCATAATGACGACAATTAAAAAACTGAATACATGAAAATATTTTTAAAAATACTATTAACCGCAATAGCAGTAATGATATTATCTCAGGTTATTCCAGGGGTGTTAGTTACTAATTATGTAACAGCGGTTTTTGTAGCGATAACAATATCGTTATTAAATATGTTTGTACGTCCGTTATTAGTGTTTTTTACGTTGCCAGCAACCATAGTAACTCTTGGTTTATTCCTATTTGTAATTAATGCAATAATAATATTGCTAGCAGGTAAGTTAGTTGCAGGATTTGCAGTAAGCGGATTTTTTACAGCGCTAATATTTAGTGTGTTGTTATCAATATTTAGATCAGTCTTATTTTCTTTGTTAAAAGAAGATAAAAAATAACTGAAAACGAAAGAGTTAAACCTTTTGAGAAATAGTAAAAATTAACTAATTTTGCACCCGATTTTAAAGAAACAGATTTTAAGATGAATATTACAAAAGAAAACGTAGATGCGTTAAACGCAGTGGTAAAAGTTGATATCGTTGCTGAAGATTATCAAGATAAAGTAACAAAAGTATTAAACGATTACCGTAAAACAGCGAACATTCCAGGATTTAGAAAAGGTCAAGTACCAATGGGAATGGTAAAGAAGCAATACGGAAAATCAATAATGATTGATGAAGTAAACAAGCTTTTACAAGAATCTTTAAACAAATATTTAGTTGAAGAAAAGTTAGATATTTTAGGTAATCCATTACCAAGAGTACAAGACGATTTTAATTGGGATGCTGATAAATTTTCTTTTGAGTTCGAATTAGGATTAGCTCCTGAGTTTGATGTAAACTTAAAGCCTAAGAAAAAAGTAATGCAGTACAATATCGTTGCTACTGATGAGTTACTTGAAAAAGAGGTTGAAAACATTAAAGTTCGTTACGGTAAAATGTTAACTAAAGATGCAGCTACTGAAGAAGCTAACATTACGGGTGCATTTGTAAACGAAGAAGAAGAAATTAATAAGAAATCTACAATTTCTGTAAAAGATATTAAAGGTAAAACGAATTTAAAAAAGTTTGTTGGGGCTAAAGTGGGAGACGTTTTAGAATTAAAAACTAAAAACTTATTCGAAGAAAACCATAAATTACAAGCTGCTTTAGGTTTAGATAACGAAGCTGCTCAAGGATTAGAAATTCCTGTTACTTTAACTATCGAAGAAATTACTGAAACTGAACCAGCTGAGTTAGATAAAGAATTATTTGATAAGTTATTTGCTGACGGAAGTGTAAGTACTGTAACAGAATTAAAAGATAAGATTAAAGAAGATGCTGAAAAGCAATTTCAACAACAAGCAGATCAGCAATTATTAAATGCAATTACTGAGAACTTAGTTGATAACACAAAGTTTGATTTACCAAAAGAGTTTTTACAAAAATGGTTACAAACTGCTGGTGAAAAGCAATTAACTATTGAAGAAGCTGCTGCAGAATACGAAAAATCTGAAAAAGGATTACGTTACCAATTAATCGAAGGAAAGATTATGAAAGATAACGATATCAAATTAGATTATACTGAATTAGTAGACTATGCGAAAGGATTTATCCGTTCTCAAATGGCTCAATTTGGTAATATGAATCCAGAGGAGAAAGAATTAGATGATATTGCTGGTAGAGTTTTACAAAACCAAGATGAAGCTCAAAAATTACAAGCACAATTAATCTCTCAAAAATTATTAGCTTTTTATAAAGAGAATATGAGTTTTGATTCGAAAGAAGTTTCTTATGAAGACTTTATTAAAGAAGTGTATAAATAACAGTTTTTAACTGATGTAATATTAAAAACCTGAATTGATAATTCAGGTTTTTTTAGCTGAATACTGTAACAAAATATTAACTTAATAGTTCTTATATTTACATCTTATAACCCAAAAACATTTTAGAATGGATTACGGAAAAGAATTCGAAAAATACGCAACTAAGCATCACGGAATAAATAGTACATATTTAGGGAAAGTAACAAGTAGTTTAACGCCATATATTATGGAAGAACGTCAAATGAATATTACACAAATGGATGTTTTTTCTCGTTTAATGATGGATAGAATCATCTTTTTAGGAACTGGTATTAACGACCAAGTAGCTAACGTTGTTCAAGCACAGTTATTATTCTTAGAAAGTATAGATGCGAATAAGGATATTTCAATTTATATTAACTCACCAGGTGGAGGAGTTTATGCAGGTTTAGGTATTTATGATACAATGCAATTTATTAAACCAGATGTAGCTACAATTTGTACAGGTATGGCAGCTTCTATGGGAGCAGTTTTAATGTGTGCTGGAGAAAAAGGAAAACGTTCAGCATTACCACATTCTCGTATTATGATTCATCAACCATTAGGAGGTGCTCAAGGGCAAGCATCTGATATGGAAATTACAGTAAAAGAGATAGGGAAGTTAAAAACTGAATTATATGATATCATCGCTAAACATTCTGGACAACCTTTTGATAAAGTTCATGCAGATTCTGATAGAGATTATTGGATGAAAGCTGATGAAGCAAAAGCATACGGAATGGTTGATGAGATTTTAACAAGAAAGTAAAATAAATTCTCGTTACAAGAAACAATAAATAGAAAGCAAGAATAATGTCGAAAGAAGAAAATTTACAATGTTCGTTTTGTGGTCGTAAAAAACCAGAGACTGATTTATTAATCGCTGGTATGGACGCGCATATTTGTGATAAATGTATTGAACAGGCTCACGGAATTGTAGAAGAAGAAATAGCTGAAGCTAAAACAGGAGGATTGTCTAAAGACTTAACTCTAAAAAAGCCTAAAGAAATTAAAGCTTTTTTAGATGGTTATATTATTGGGCAAGATCCTACAAAGAAAGCAATGTCTGTAGCTGTATATAATCATTACAAAAGATTATTACAAGTAAAAGACGAAGCTGATGAGGTTGAGATTGAAAAATCTAATATTGTTTTAGTGGGAGAAACGGGTACAGGAAAAACATTAGTAGCACGTACAATTGCAAAAATGTTAAATGTACCATTTTCTATAGTTGATGCAACAGTATTAACACAAGCAGGTTATGTAGGTGAAGATGTTGAAAGTATTTTAAGTCGTTTATTACAAGCAGCTGATTACGATGTAGAGAAAGCGCAACAAGGAATCATTTTTATTGATGAAATTGATAAGATAGCCCGTAAAGGAGATAATCCATCGATTACTCGTGATGTGTCTGGAGAGGGGGTTCAGCAAGCTTTATTAAAGTTATTGGAAGGTACTGTTGTAAATGTGGCTCCAAAAGGAGGTAGAAAACACCCAGATCAAAAGTTTATAGAAGTTGATACTAAAGATATTTTATTTATTGCAGGAGGAGCTTTTTCCGGAATTGATAGAATTATTAGTAAGCGTTTAAATATGCAAGCAGTTGGTTATAGCGCTTCTATTGATGAGGATAAAATTGATGAAGAAAACTTATTACAATATATTATTCCTTCTGATTTAAAGTCTTTTGGGTTAATTCCTGAAATCATAGGTCGTTTACCAGTATTAAGTTATATGAATCCGCTAGATGCGAAAACGTTAAGAGCTATTTTAACGGAGCCTAAAAACTCAATAATTAAACAATATACTAAGTTGTTTGCAATGGATGATGTTGAATTTTCTATGACAGAAGAAGCGTTATTGTATATTGTAGATAAAGCAGTAGAGTATAAGTTAGGAGCTCGTGGATTAAGATCTTTATGTGAGGCTATTTTAACTGATGCAATGTTCGATATGCCTAGTTCTGATGATAAAGAGTTTAAGGTAACAAAAGAATACGCTGAAGCTAAATTAACAAAATCAGCATTAAAAAAATTAAGAGCAGCTTCTTAATTAAAATAGGAAATCAGACTAAAAAACGACATATTTTATTAAAATATGTCGTTTTTTATCAAGCTAAATTAGTAGTAAAATTATTTAAAAACTTTTACTTTACTATGTTTATTGATTAATTCATTAAGTTGAGAAATAGTTAGGTTATATTTTTGTTGAATTTCTCTTTTTTTACTTTGTATATGTGTAATATTTAAAACTAAGAACTCGTATTCTTCAATAACTGATTTTTTGAATTTTTCGTAGTAATTTTTTGTTGTTTCTTCAGAGCTACTAGTTTTTGCTTTTAAAGAGTTATTTCCAAGAGTATTAATCCATTTTGTGAATTCTTCAGATTTCAAATTATATTTTTTCTGAATTTCTTCCTTTTTACTTTTTAAATAAGCAGCATTTAAAATAAGCTCTTCATATTCTTTTACAGCAGACTTTTTGAACTTAGTAAGAAAAGTTGCTGTATTTCTTACTGGTACAGAAGTACTATTATTACTAGTGTTTTTTAAATTAGAAAACTTTGCAATCCAACTATTTAGTTGGGTAGAAGTGATATTGTATTTGTTTTGTAATTCAGTTTTTTTGCTTTCTAAATGATTAGGGTCTAATATTAATTTATCATATTCCGTAATAACAGACATTTGGAACTTCTCATAATAATTAGCAGCAGATTCTTTTGAGTTATTACTTGAATTGATAGGTTTATTAACAACAACAGTTTTTTTCTTAACTTTTACTTCTTTAGTTTTAACTATGTTAGTATTACTAGGACTAGAAGTTAAAGAATTTGAGTATATAGTACTTGAATCTTTATACCAACCTTCAGGAGTGTTTGAAAGTTGTTTATCGTTAACAAGTATTGTGTTTATTTTATTTCCAGTAGCATCAAAACTTTCAAGATTTGGACAGTTTTTTAAATCTAAAGATTTAAGATTATTAGAACTACAATATAAACTTTCAAGGTTAGTGTTTTCTCCTAAAATTAATGATTGTAATTTATTATTATCACAACTAACATAATTTAGTTCTTTATTATTGCTAAGGTCTAAAGCTTCAATTTTATTGTCGCTACAATTTAAAAAAGTAATAGAAGTACTTTTAGATAAATCAATTTTTGTAATATTATTACCGTAACAATCTATTCGTTTTAAATTAGGAAAATGTTCAAGACTTGTTAAATCTTTAACTTTAGAGTGTACATTAGGAAGCAGTTTATTGGTAATAGGGTCATTAATATTTAAATTAACAACATATTTAGCATCACTAACTAAAATACTTCCATTTAAACCGTTTGAATCAATACCTAAATCAATTAAACATTCTTCTAAACCAATATCAGGAATAGTAATTGTTTCTTGAGCTTTTATATTTAGAGAAAAAAATAATATGAATAAGAAGGGGAAAGTAATTTTCATGAATTAAGTTATTTTCTCCAAAAATATATATTTATAACTTTTTCGCAAATTAAAATATGTTAATACATCTATTTTAATATGTAAATGTTTTAAACTAGTATATTTGCTAGCTGTATTTTTATAATTATGATAACCCAACAAACCATAGAAAGAGTTTTTGAAGCTGCCCGAGTAGAAGAGGTAATAGGAGAGTTTGTGCAGCTAAAAAAATCAGGAAGTAGTTTTAAAGGATTAAGTCCTTTTACTGATGAAAGAACACCTTCTTTTATGGTGTCTCCAGTAAAACAAATATGGAAAGATTTTAGTACAGGAAAAGGTGGGAATGCAGTTTCGTTTTTAATGGAACACGAGCATTATACCTATCCGGAAGCTATAAAATGGTTAGCAAAAAAATATAATATAGAAATAGAAGAAACCGAACAGTCTGATGAGCAAAAACAGCAGATGAATGAAAGAGAAAGTATGTTCTTGGTTTCTAAATTCGCTAAAGATTACTTTCATGATGTGTTAATGAATACACAAAACGGAAGAGCAATCGGTTTGTCATATTTTAAAGAAAGAGGTTTTAGAGAAGATGTTATCGAGAAATTCGATTTAGGTTATTGTAAAGATGAATGGGATAATTTTACCAATGCGGCTTTAGATAAAGGGTACGATTTAAAATA
Source organism: uncultured Tenacibaculum sp. (assembly GCA_964498665.1). GTDB lineage: Bacteria > Bacteroidota > Bacteroidia > Flavobacteriales > Flavobacteriaceae > Polaribacter. The sequence continues at coordinate 6,958 of CAZCHR010000023.1, forward strand.
TTTAAAATCTACTGGTTTAACTATTGTAAAAGAGGGCGGACCACAACTTAGAAAATTCGATCGTTTTAAAGGGCGTGTTATGTTTCCAATACATAGTATGTCTGGACGTATTTTAGGTTTTGGAGGTAGGATACTTACTAATGATAAAAAAGCCGCTAAATATTTAAATTCACCCGAAAGTGATATTTATCACAAGAGTAAAATTTTATACGGAATTTATCACGCTAAAAAAGAAATTGCAAAACAAGACAATTGTTTTTTGGTTGAAGGATATACAGATGTAATTTCATTTTATCAATCAGGTGTAGAAAATGTTGTAGCATCTTCTGGTACAGCATTAACTCCCGATCAAATTCGTTTAATAAATCGTTTAACTAAAAACATTACTGTTTTATTTGATGGTGATGCTGCAGGAATCAGAGCTTCTATTCGAGGGATTGATTTAATACTTGAGCAAGGAATGAATGTAAAGGTGGTCTCTTTTCCAGAAGGTGAAGATCCAGATAGTTTTGCAAAATCACATTCTAATGCTGAGTTAAAGCAATATTTAGAAGATAAAGCACAAGATTTTATTGAGTTTAAAGTGTCTTTATTAATGAAGGATGCTGCTAACGATCCTGTTAAGAAAGCAGGATTAATACGTGATATTGTTACAAGTATTTCTAAAATTCCTGATGGTATTCAACGTGAAGTGTATGTACAAGAATGTGCACGCATTATGGATATTTCTGAACGCGTTTTATTTAGTGAACTAGCTCAGTTAATTAGTAAAGGTTTAAGTAAATCGAGTTCTAAAAGGACTAATTCACCTCAAGACCCAAACCAACCACCTGCAGAATACTATCAAGAACAAGCAGGAATGGGATTGGTTAAAGGAGGTGGAAAAAAGCATCAAAAAATTGACCAGTTAAATATTCTTGAAAAAGAAATTATTAGAATATTGCTACTTTATGGTAATGAAGTGGTAGATTTCGTTAATTGGGTTGATGGAACAGATGAAAAAGGTAGACCAATTATCGAAAAAGAAGAATATCAAAATACAGTTTCAAACGAGTTGTATTTAAATTTACAAGAGGATGAAATTGAATTTACTGATGAGGTTTTTAAATTAACCTATTATGAGTTAATTCATCAATTAAATCAAGACGAAAAAATATCTATCGACCATTTGATAATGCATGAAAATCAAAGCATTTCTAATTTGGTTACAAATATTTTAATGGATGAAGAAAAATATTCATTAAGTGATTGGGAGCGAAAAGAAGTTTTTGTAACAGAAACTAGTAAAATACTTCCAAAATTAGTTTCAGATGCTGTTTTAAATTTAAGAAGAGTATTGATTGAAGAAAAAATTAAAGAAATTTTAAAAGCTGTTCAAGAAGAAGGTGTTTCTTTAGATTTAGAAGAGATATCAAACTATACAGGTCTGAAAACTAGACTGTTTGAAAAGTTAAATAGAGTGATTTAATATTATTTAATTGTAAATAATTAGAGCTGTTTTCGTATTTATCGTGACTTTTTTGTAACTTCGGTGTCAGAAAAAAGAAAGAAAGATATTGAGTTATGAAAAAAATGCTACAAGTATTCGAGCTATTTAGGCTAATTATATTACTACCTTTTAATGTAACAAACGGACGCAAAAAGCGTGCTTATCAAAAGATTAAAAGACAATTAATGTCTGTTAATTTACTTTAATTCGTTAGGTATTTTACAAACAGGTATTGCTACCATTTTATGTTGATTAATTTTATTAAGACGTGTATATATTTTATATACTTCTAATTCTCTACCAGAAAAATTATTATTAGATTTACCTAGGTCTTGCATTTTCATAGCCCATTCTAATTCATCATATGAAGCACCTATTTGATCTTCATCTGTTCTGCTATCTCCAAATAAACCATCAGTAGGTTGAGCTTTTTGTATCGAATTAGGAACGTTTAAATATTCACCTAAGGCAAAAACTTCAGATTTTACTAAATCAGCAATAGGACTTAAATCAACACCTCCATCACCGTATTTAGTGTAAAAACCTACACCAAAATCTTCAACTTTATTCCCAGTTCCAGCTACTAATAAACCATGTAAACCTGCAAAATAATATAAAGTAGTCATGCGTAAACGAGCGCGAGTATTTGCTAATGCCAAATCAGTTTTACTTGATGATTCAACTTCTGGGACAACAGTTTTAAAAATTTCAAAAGTAGAGGTCAAATCAACTTCTACCTCTTTAACATTACTAAAACGTTCTTTTAATTGTTTAATGTGTTCGTTAGCTCTGTTTACTTGACTAGCAGCTTGATGAATAGGTAGCTCAACACATAAGGTAGGTAAACCTGTTTCGGCACATAGAGTTGAAGTTACTGCACTATCAATACCACCAGAAACTCCAACAACAAAACCATTAACTTTTGCGTTAATAGCATAATCTTTTAACCATTGTATAATGTGTTTTGCAACTTTAGGAGTATTCATAATTAATGAGATTTTATAAGTGTTAATATCTAACTTGATATAAACTATTTTAGTAATTTCGACGTTGTAATTCTACAATGTAAATATACTAAAGTTCATGAGAAAAATTTTAGCACTTTTTGTTTTACTTTCTGTACTTGTATCGTGTGAAAAAGAGTTAAGGACATCATTGAAAATTGATGTTTCTAATATTCATATAAATACGAATGTAAACAGATTTGATGTTGATTTTTATACTACGAATAAAAGCACTCTAAATGAAACGAAAAAGAAATATCCATTTTTATTTCCTTCACAACCAGATAGTATTTGGATAAATAAAATTAAGAATAAAGACGAGCAAGATTTATTTAATGAAACTCAAAAGGTTTATGAAAATATTGATGGTTTAATTTCAGAAGTTAATTCACTTTTTAAACATGTTAAGTATTACAATCCTAAGTTTAAAAGCCCTAGAGTAATAACAATGTTAACAGATGTTGATTATAATAATAGAATTGTATATGCAGATAGTTTATTGTTAATTTCTTTAGATGTGTACTTAGGTAAAAAACATTGGGTTTATAGTGATTACCCTGCTTATATTAAACAAAATAATGAAAAAGAACACATTGTTGTTGATGTAGCTTCAGCCATTATAAATACACAAATTAGATCAAAAAAAACAAGAACCTTTATTGATAAAATGATTTATAAAGGTAAAAAAATGTATCTATTAGATGCCTATTTACCTTATGTTTCTGATAAAGAAAAAATAGGTTATTCTAAACTTAAATTTGATTGGGCTGAGAAAAATGAAGAACAGATTTGGAAATATTTTGTAGAAAAAGATTATTTATATAGTACAAGTAAAGAATTAGATAAGCGTTTTATAGATATAGCTCCTTTTTCTAAATTTTATTTAGATGGAGATAATCAAACACCTGGAAGAATAGGAGAGTGGATCGGGTGGCAAATAGTACGTTCGTATATGCAAAAGAATGATGTATCTTTGCATGAATTATTAAGAACAAGTGAAGATCAAATCTTCAAAAAATCAGGATATAAACCAAAAAAATAATGGCGGTAGAGCATACATCAAAAATTACATTTACTGTAGGATTAGACGAAAATAAAATTCCAGAAGAAATTTTTTGGAATGCTGAAGATGGCGGAATTAAAGATGAAGCTTCTAAAGCAATAATGTTATCTGTTTGGGATCATAAAAAGAAAGATACTTTACGTATGGATTTATGGACAAAAGATATGCCTGTTGATGAGATGAAGCAATTTTTTCATCAAACATTAGTCTCGATGGCTGGTTCGTTTCAAAGGGCGACTAATGATGAAAAAATGAGTGCAACAATGCGCGATTTTTGTGATTATTTTGCAGAGAAATTAGAATTGGTAAAGAAATAAAAAAGAGCAGCTTTAAGCTGCTCTTTTTTATTTAGGGTGATTTTTTATTTTATTAATTATAAATTCATAATCTTTAGGTTTATTTACAAAATCAAGTTCGGAAACATCGATTATTAAAATATTTAAATCAGATTGAGTTTTAATAAAGTTACTATAGCCATCGTGTATTTTTTGTAAATAACTCGCTTCGATATTTTGTTCATAATCACGTCCTCGTTTTTTTATGTTTTGTAATAATCTATCAGTATTTTGATATAAGTAAACATATAAATCAGGTTTTGTAATTTCCTTATACATCAAATCAAACATTTTACGGTATAGTTTGTATTCGTCAGACTGTAAGGTTACCTGAGCAAAAATTAATGATTTAAAAATATAATAGTCAGAAACAATAAAGTTTTTAAATAAACCAAATTGTGCTAAATCATCTGTTAATTGTTGATAGCGATCTGCTAAAAAACTCATTTCTAAAGGAAAAGCATAGCGTTCATTATCATTATAGAATTTTGGTAAAAAAGGATTGTCAGCAAAACGTTCTAATACAATTTTAGCATTAAACTCATCAGACATCATATTAGCTAATGATGTTTTTCCTGCTCCAATATTTCCTTCAATAGCAATGTAATTATATTTTTCTGTAATAGGAATAGGTCTTTTTAATTTATCTTTTATAATTATAATATTTGAAGTATCAGAGCAGTTTTCTAAACAAATATATAAATGCTTTTTTTCTATTGGATGAATTGTATTTCGAGCTATTTCAACTAGAGGAACTAATGCAAATTTACGCTCTAACATTCTTGGGTGAGGAACAATTAAATTTTTAGAAAAAATAATTTCGTCATCAAATAACAATACATCAATATCAATTAATCTATCTGAATAACCGTTTTTGTTGCTTCTAACTCTACCAAGTTCATCTTCAATTGAAAGTATTGTTTCTATTAGAATTTCTGGAGGTAAATAAGTTGATACTTTAATACAAGTATTAAAAAAAGGATTGCTATCAAAACCCCATGAAGGTGTTTCATATATTGAAGCTACTTTTTGAATAGAACCAATTTTATCAGCAATTAAATTAATTGCTTGTTGTAAATTTTCTAGTTTTTCACCTTGGTTTGTACCTAATGATAAATATGTAATTCTTTGTATTTTCATTGTAGCTTACAAAGAAAAATAAAACTTAAATAACTTAATAGGTAAATGAGACTTTTATTTTTTAAAAAATAAGGTAGGGTAAATTAGAAATTTTTTGTTTCTATATAGAATTACTTAATTTGAAAGTTAAGTTTTTTCAGATTATTGGGGAATGATCAAAAGGAAGATTCTTTAAAAGGTTGCTATTTATAGTAACCTTTTTTATTATAAATTAAATTATTTATTTAAAATCTCTTTAATATTTGGTTTAAAGTAATTAGGTCCTTTTAAAACTTTACCATCCTCTCTATAAATAGGTTTACCATCTTCATCTAATTTACTCATATTACTTCTTTGAATCTCGTTAAACACTTCTTCTATTTTATCTTGCATACCATGTTCTATAATTGTACCACATAAAATATATAGCATATCTCCTAGAGCATCTGCAACCTCAACTAAATCATTGTTTTTTGCAGCTTCTAAATACTCTTCGTTTTCTTCTTTCATTAATTCAAAACGTAATTGCTTTCTATCATCAGAAATTGCAACCGTTGGCTCATTTTGAATGTTTAATTTAAATGCTGAATGAAATTCGTGTACTGCTTTTATTTTATTTTTCATTTTATATAATTTCTAGTTCTGTCTGTATTCTATTAAAATCAAAATTAACCCAATCAACAATATGACTTTTTATGTTTTCTTTTTGAAAGTCTTTTAAGTTTTTATTTCTAATTCCTAAAAAGTGAATTCCTAAGTTTTTGGCAGTTCTTAAATCCCAAATTCCATCACCTACTGAGATGATATTTTCAAACCTATTAACCGAAAAATATGTTTTTGCTTTTTTAATAGCTGAAGTAACAATTTCTTCTCTTGTGTAATAATTATTTGAAGCTTCTACTAAATTAGGAACAAAATTGATATTAGCTTGTTCTAATTTTATTAAAGCTGGTTTTAACAAGGAACCTGTAGCAAAACAAATTGCATAATCAGTTTCTCTCATAAAAAAATCAACAATTTTAGATGCCCCGTCTATTTCTTTAGTTTTTGGAAGCGCTAAAAATAATTCTGTCATTTTGTTTTCAAATTCTGGAATAAAAGATTTCATATTGAAATCCTTTTTAAAATTGGCTTCGTAATTTTTCTTTAAAATATAACTGTCTGTCATATTTTTATACGTTTTCCAATCTTGATTAATTTCTGTAATCCCGAAATGTAACATTGCATCCACGTACGATTGTTGGTGCTGATTTTCACTTTTAGTTAGTGTATCATCTATATCAAAAACTATTAAATTCTTCTTATTCATTTTACGTAGCTACTTTTAATAAACGAGCTGGTACTACTTTTAAAACCCAAGCAATTAGCCTCCACCTTTTAGAAATATAAGCTATTCGTTTTTTTCTTTTAATCGCTGAATAGATTTGATTGGTTGCTTTTTCAAGAGAAACCATCCAAAAAATTCCATCACCTAAAGCCATTGCTGTATCTATAAAACCTGGGCGAATATCAGTAATAAAAACTTTTTTAGATTTTATTGATTTTGTTTTAATGTACAAACTTTCTAAATATGCTTTTTGATATGCTTTGGATGCAAAATATGATGGAGCTGCTCTATTGCCACGAAGGGAAGCTATAGAAGAAATTCCAACTAAATGACCGAATTGCTGTTTTCTAAATAAATTATAAGCTAACCCATATAATTTAGTTGCTCCAACTACATTTGTCTGAACAGTTTTATTTTCAACACCCCAAGACAATTCTGAGTTCACCTCTCCAACACCAGAAGAATGAATAATTAAATGTACCTCTCCTAATTCTTCTACCAAATCATTAAACGATTTTTCTAGATCATTAATTTGAGTTATATCATTCTGTCTTACAATTATCTGGTTAGGGTATTGTTTTTTTAAACCTTCTAATTTCTCTAACCTTCGTCCTGTAATTGCAACTATATAATTGTCTTTAACCAATAATTCGGTTAAGTTTTTCCCGATACCCGATGTAGCACCAAAAACAATTGCCGTTTTAGTTTTCTTCATTCTAAAATCATTCTTTAACTTTGCTAAAAATACAATTTTATGTTTATACTTATTGCTGTTAAAATGTTTACAACTGGTAGAATTATATTTGCTAGTTTTTTTGTTATTGCTTTTATAATTACAATGCTTTTTAGTTATAAAAAAGATGCAAAAAACAACAAGAAGCATTATCAAAATGCTGCTTTGTATGTTGCTATTGGACTTGTATCTGTTATAGCTTTATTATTTCTTTCAAAATTTTTAATTAAAGGTTAAGCCATTTTTTCTACTTCATTCAATTTTTCATGATCTAAAATAGTATATCCTTCTTCATTAAATTGAAATGATTGCTTATACTTTACACCTGATTTTAATTCAGAAAAATCATACGAAGTTATTTGATATACTTTTTGTCCAAAAGATTCTTCGTGATATTGCATAAGCCCATAAAGTTTAGCTTCTAAATTTTCTATTTCTTTATCGGAATATTTGAATAATGGACTTTCTTCATCGATCTCATGTACAATTGTCCAAACTGTTGGCAAATACATTATTTTATCGCGTTCTAACTTTAAACGATAAAATTCTCTTTTGTATTCACCTTGTTTATTTTTTTCATTAACAGAAAGTGTTACTGTTATTTCTGGCTCAATCATCACAGTTTTTCTACTATTCATTAAACGAAACATAATAGCCCTATGCTCTTTAAAGTCTCGTAAAATTATATTATCGCTAAAATGAATTGCTGCTTTAGCTTTTAAAATCGACCGTATAATAACCCTGTAATAAAAGAAAAACTTAGTAACCCAATATTGCTTCAAATGCAGCTATTAAATTCGCTGTAATTCCCTGTGGAGCAATACCTCCATAACCTACAGTTGTTAATGTTTGCGCACTAAAGAAAAAACCATTTAAAAAGTCGTCAATGAAATTCCCTTTTGATGGCGTTATTTCCTCAATCCCAATAGCCGTATAAATCAATCCAAAAATTATATTTAAGGTAGTATACCCCATAACTATAAGTAGAAAAAATTTCCACCAAGACAATTCTATAAAAAAGGTATATAAATCATCTAGATTAAACTTCTTATTTACATGAATAACATTAGAGCTACCATCTTTATTAATAATTCCTCTAATATTTTTTTGAGAATTAAGTCCTAACCCAGGGTCTTTTGCTTTTTTAGCCATCTTATTTATTTTACTTTATAAAAATACAAAAACCGATACTGTTTAGTATCGGTTTTAATATTCAATTATTCTTAATTTCTAGTTTTTAACTGGTAAGAAATTATAGTTCTTAGCATAAAACTTCATTTGTTCTTCAAAAGTTTTGGGTTGAGTTACTTTTACATCCGTAATATTTCCATCAGCATCAGTAACTGTTTCTAAAACAGGGTTTACAAATCCACGGTAAGGAGCAGCAGTAAACTTTTCGTTTCTCTTTAAAACTTCTTTATGTAAATCTTGATTTACCTTAACTCCGTAACCTTCTACTAAAGCTTTTGCAGCTTCAAAATCTCCTTCAGACTTAATACGCTGTGTTTCTTTCAATAAACGTCCGAAAATTTCACGTAACTTTTTATAATCATTAATATTATAATATGTTTTTCCATCACGTGTAATCTTCTCAATTACATTATCCTTTTCTCCTTGTTCAAAAGCCCAAGCAGAAACCCATTGACGGTTTACCATATGATCTTCCTCAATATCATCTCCTAAATTAATACGCACTAATTGTGTCATCAATCCATTTCTAATATATCCATCATAAGCAGCTTTACCTATATTTTCCCAATTATCAACTAACCCTAGTTCTTGTAATTTAGGATCCATTAAGTAATACAGCCCTACTAAATCAGCACGACCTTCTTCCATGGTAGAAGCATAATTTTGTAATGTTTCTTTTGGTTGACCAATACCTTTATTAATTGTACCTGATGCATGCCCAACAACTTCATGTAAAGCAGTGTGTAATTTATCTGCTTTTTGACCATATTTAATTTCTAAATCAATCTCTTCTTGATCATTTGCAAACTCTTTTAAACGATCTGTACCTCCAGCATTATTATCAGCATTTGTAATATTTCCTAATGAAACAGATTTAGATCCATGCTCTTGACGAATCCAGTTATTGTTTGGTAAGTTTACACCAATTGGCGTACTTGGAGAAGCATCTCCCGCCTCACCAGCTACATTAACTGTTTTATAAGAAACTCCTACAACATTCTTTTTTTTATGACTCTCATCTAAAGGTGAATTGTCTTCAAACCATTGTGCGTTTTCAGATAAAACTGCCATTTTACGAGACATATCAAAATCTTTAATTTCTACAATAGTTTCGTATGAGCCACGATATCCTTTAGGATCATTATACACTTCTATAAAACCATTAATCCAATCGATATTTCCTTCTGTAGAAGCTACCCAAGCAACACAATATTTATCCCAAGTATCTAAACTACCTGTTTTATAATACTCAATTAATAAACCTAAAGCTGCTGCTTGTTTTTCATTTTCTGCAACATCTTTTGCTTTTTCTAACCAACCTACAATTTTATCAATTGCTTGCCCATACATTCCGCCAGATTTCCATACTTTTTCAACCAATTTTCCGTTTTTACGAACTAGTTTAGAATTTAAACCAGCTTCTATTGGTTGATCTTTTGGCCCTCTATACGCTTTTGCATAAAAATCCGCTACTTCTTTACTGGTAACATCTGCCCCGTAAAAATTAACTGCTGATGCCAATACATTATCAACTCCTGCTTTCTTGTTTACCTTTTTAGCATCTTTATCATTAAAAATTACATCTAATGCAGCTGCTGATAAAGTTGTATTTGTATCTTTTAATAAACCTTCTAAATATTCTTTCTGAAATTCTGGTTTAATTTTATCATTTGAGTAATGGTGATGAATTCCGTTTGAAAACCAAACTCTTTTTAAGTAAGTCTTAAAATCTTTAAAAGCTTTACTATCTCTATCACCTCTATAATTATTGTTGATGTTTTCTAAGGTTGCTCTAATTTCTAAATTATGACGATAATTCTGATCCCACATAATATCACGACCCGCTAAACCTGCTTGAGTTAAATAATACACTAACTTTTTTTCTTTTAAAGTTAACTCATCAAACCCAGGAATTTGATAACGCATTACTCTAACATCTGCGAATTGCTCTACCACATAATTAAACTCATTCTTTGTTATTTTCTCCGGTTGCTTATCTTCTTTCTTATCAACAACACAAGAGGTTAACAAACCTGCTACTGCAACTGAATAAAAAACATGTTTTAATTTCATTTTATTTTGATTTTTTTTCGATTGATAAAAGTACAAAATTTAATATTTCAATTAAAACCTAATATAACTCTACAAATAAAACTACTAAATTTTAAATTAGTTTTAACTAATTAAGCTATTTACTTAAAATGAAAAAAACTTATAAAAGAAGCTGAAAACCTCTATAAATAAAGGCTCTTGTTAAAAAGGGTTAAAAAAGTTAAAACTAACTTAAAAATAATTTTAGCTATAAAAAATGTTCTTTATTTGATTGAAAATATATTAAATATAAAATTATGAAAAAACTATTATTAGTAATTGCAATAACCTTTTTAGGTTTTGTAAACACCAATGCTCAAAGCATTCAATTCGGAGCTAAAGCAGGATTAAATTTCGCCTCAATTAGTGGAGATAACACAGACGGAACTGATACTGTAACTGGATTTAATTTCGGAGTTATGTCAGAAATATCAATTACAGATAAATTCTCCTTTCAACCAGAAATAATGTTTTCTGGCCAAGGTTTTGGTTTTGGAAAAGATACAGATGATCTTATGGCGTTAAATTATTTAAATGTTCCTTTAATAGGTAAGTATTATGTTACGAAAGGACTTAGTTTAGAAGCTGGTCCGCAAATTGGTTTTTTACTTTCAGCAAAGAAAGGAAAAAATGATTTTAAAGACTCATACAAAAACCTAGACTATGGTGTAAATTTTGGGATTGGATACAAATTAGACAATGGTCTTAATTTTAGTGCTCGATACAATGTTGGTTTATCAAATATTAATGATGTAGGAAATATTAGCAATAAAAATGGTGCATTTCAATTTTCTATAGGATATTTCTTTCTTTAATATAAAGTAGTACTAAAACCTGAAGCCAGATTTCTTCGGGTTTTAGTACTATTAAATAAACTTACATCTCTTTATATCTAAAACAATCTGTTGTATGGTCGTTTACCATACCCATAGATTGCATGTACGCATAAATTACTGTTGAGCCTATAAATTTAAATCCTCGTTTTTTTAAATCTTTTGATATTTTATCTGACAATTTAGTAGTTGCAGGAACATCTTCTCGTTTATCAAAAACATTTGTAATTGGTTTTCCGTTGGTATAATTCCAAAAGAAATTTGAAAAAGAGCCAAACTCTTTTTGAACTTCTATAAAAAGTTTTGCATTGGTAATTGCACTTCTTATTTTTAGTTTATTTCTAATAATGCCTGCATCTTGAAGTAACTCTTCGTATTTTTCTTCAGAATAATTTGCAATTTTTTGATAATCAAAATTATCAAATGCTTTTCTAAAATTTTCTCTTTTCTTTAAAATTGTAATCCAACTAAGACCTGCTTGAAAAGTTTCTAGGATTAAAAACTCAAACAACACTACATCATCAAAAGTTGGCACTCCCCATTCTTGGTCATGATATTCTATATATAAAGGATCATTACTAACCCAAAAACATCTTTTTTTCATTCTTATACATTTAAAAATTGAAAATTACTGTTAAACCATTTAAAAATCAATGAAAAATGGAATATTTTTTGCAATTTTATAATTACAAATGTCTCTGATTATGAAAATCTTAAAATATACATTACTGACCTTAATAGTACTAATTACAGTATACGCCTGCGGAACATCTCCTTTAAAAAGTAACTCACAAACTAAGGAAGAACCTGTAGTTATAAAAAATGATTCGTTAGAATACGAAATCATTATTATCGATCCTGGTTTTACAGCTTACTTAAATTCTATTGCGCGACCTGTTGGCTTTTATTCACAAACTTTTTTAGAAAACAGAAATCGTATGATGGTCCCTATTTGGAATAACAGAGCCTTAAATCCAACTCGATTTAATCCTAATATATACGAAAATCAAATTGATTATAGTCCACATATAAACTATGGATATGAGGTAAACTATAAACTATTCAACTATTTTATGTTTGCCCAACAAAAATACAGAATGAGGCTAGGTAATTTCTCTAATATTAACCGTTAAAAGCTACAATGTTAAATAATGTATATTTGCCAAAAAATTAACTATTCAACATGAAGTTTTTAAGAAATTTATTAGCATCTATTCTTGGTTTTTTTATAGCCATATTTTTAATCTTTTTATTTTTTATTGCCATAGCATCTATTATAGGGTCTGGTGATGAAGTTGTTGTGAAATCGAACTCTGTATTAGAATTAGATTTATCGACTAACGTAAAAGATTACGCTCCTAAAGATCAAAATCTTTTAGCTGAAGTTTTAGAATTAGATGATGAAAAATTGGCTTTAAATAAAATTATCAATGCTATCGAAAATGCTAAAACTGATAATAAAATAAAAGGGATTAGTATAAAAACCACTTCAGTAAATGCTGGTATAGCTCAAACACAAGCGATAAGAAACAAAATTGAAGATTTTAAAGAAAGTGGAAAGTTTGTGTATGCATACAACGATGTATATTCTCAGAAGAATTACTACTTAAGTTCTGTTGCCGATAGTCTATTTTTAAATCCAGTTGGTGCAATCGACTTTAAAGGTTTATCTACAGAGATTTTATATTATAAAGATTTTGAAGATAAATACGGTATCAAAATGGAGGTTATCCGTCATGGTAAATACAAAAGTGCAGTAGAACCTTATTTAACAAATAAAATGAGTGAAGCTAATCGTGAGCAAACGACTTCATTCTTAAAATCTATCTGGAATGAAATAACAGAAGATGTTAGTAGAAGTAGAAGTATCTCTGTTGAAAACCTAAACTCAATTGCCGATAACTCAAACGGAAGAAATGCAACACTTGCTAAAGAAAGTAATTTAGTGGATGCTGTTATTTATGAAGATGAGTATAAAGAAAAATTAAAAGGTAATTCTGATAAAAAAATCAATACTATTTCTTTAGAGGATTATATTAAATCTGGAAAAGGAAGAATATCTTCAACAGCAAAAGACAAAATTGCTGTTATTTATGCGCAAGGGCAAATAATGTATGGAGAAGGTAATGAAGAAATTATTGGTCAAGGCTTAATTAATAAAGCAATTCGCAAAGCAAGAAAAGATAATAATGTTAAAGCTATTGTTTTACGAGTAAATTCTCCTGGTGGTTCAGCTTTAGCTTCAGAATTAATCTGGAGAGAATTAGAATTAGTTCGCAAAGAAAAGCCTTTAGTAGTTTCAATGGGGAATTTAGCTGCTTCTGGTGGCTATTATATTGCTTGTAATGCTAATAAAATTATTGCCGAACCTACAGCTATTACTGGATCTATTGGAGTTTTCGGAGCTATTCCTAACTTTAATAAACTTGCAGGCAATATTGGTATTAATGCAGAGCAAGTATCTACAAATAATAGTGCAAACTATAGCGTTTTTGAACCTATGAATCAGAAATTCTACGATGTAACTAAAGAAGGTGTAGAAGATATTTATAAGACTTTTGTTAACCGAGTTGCTAAAGGTAGAAACATGACTTTTGAGCAGGTAAACGAAGTTGCTCAAGGTAGAGTTTGGACAGGTAAAGAAGCAATTGAAAAAGGATTGGTAGATAAATTAGGGAGCTTAGAAGAAGCTATTAAAATTGCCGCTGAACTTGCCGAAGTAGATAACTATGGAATTCGCAATTACCCTAACTATAAAAAAGATTTAAAAGAAGCTTTACAGTTCTCTCCTTTTGCTAAAGTATCTAAAGAAGAAGTTTTAAAAGAAGCTTTGGGTGATGAGAATTATCAGTTATACAACAACATTAATCAAATGAAGAACTTAAAAGGAGTTCAAGCTAGAATACCTTTTATCTTTGAAATAAAGTAACAGGTTTTTAAAGATAATAATTCAGATAAACACATAAAAGCCAAAGAGGTAAAACTCTCTGGGTTTTATGTGTTTATTTTTGAGACACTATCCTAAAATCTGTGTAAGTAAAAACTCAGGGTTAGATTATTTATAGTT
>CAZCHR010000024.1:0-20877 GCA_964498665.1 uncultured Tenacibaculum sp.
ATTCTATTTAGCATGATTTTAATTTTTAGGCAATAGAAATTCTTCCTGTCAAATTGAATTGATAGGTTAAATGTTCTATTAAGATTAAATGATTGCTTGATTAGTTAGTTTTGAATTTCTAACTTAACTGATTGAGATTTGGTAGCTGTTTTTTAAGAATTCCACAACTTCTTTTCTTGAGTATAAAGGACTATTTCCACTTTTGGCTATAGGTTTTAGTTTACCGCTTTTATTCCAATTATATATGGTAGTTCTTTTTCTTTTAGATAAGTTTACTAATTCCTTAATTGATATAAATTCATCCTCTTCTTTTGAAGGAATACAAAGTTTTATAGTTTCTTCAAGTTGGTTTTTAACTTTATGAGCAACTTCATCTGATATTTTAGAGATAATACTCTCTATTATTTGCAATCCAATTGTTTTTAAGTTGAATTGACTTTCTTCTAAATTGATTAATTCTTCCATATAATGTATTTTTAAAATTATAATTCAAATTTACATTTAGAAGAATGTTTTTAAAATTAACCCCTTTTAAAAGGGTGTGTTTTAATTTGTTTAAAATTAGATATTTACGACTACTTGAGAGTGGTTGAAATTTCTTTAAGGGTGGTTTTTTTATTGATATTTTTGGTAAATGAAGTGTTCTTTAGTTGGTCTCTTGTAATTTCCTTTTCATTTATTAAGAAATATCTTGAGCCAATTTCCCAAATGTTTTTAGATTTTATAATGCGATTATCTTTAAGTGTTTTTAAGAAACTGTGTAAAGATACAATGCCACCTGTCCAATTTATATAACCGTCAAAATAAGATTTATTAGAAAATAGTTTTTGAAAATCTTTTCCTGTTGTGTCTTTGTGTACTAATTTATTTTCTTCGAGTATTGAAACAAGTGTAGCAAAATCATTTATGTTTTTTGACTTATTTTTTAATTCAAAAGTTGGTTGATGGATTCGTGGAAAAATAGCTGTTTTCAGTCTTTTATCATTTTCAATATTTATATAAACACTAAAATTTTGATATATCCACCTAAGTAAATTAATGAAGTTAGTTTTTATAGTTCTTGAAATTGGAATAAAGTAAGTGTTTTCTCTAAAGAGATTTTTGTTTAATAGTTCAAGATAATTAAACAATTCATTTACTACATAATCAAAATAACCATGACTATTATCACTTCGATACAATTCGTTTTTAAAGTTAGATTTACATTTTTCAATTAATAAATTTATATGTGTTTCGTAATTAATAATAAATGAAGTTTCAATTCCGTTTTCAATAATTGTCAGGTTTTGTTGAAATTCTTTTAAAGTAGAGTTCTTGTACTCACTCATGTTATAAATTAAATCTTCAATAAGATGAAATTTAGGAATTGCAAAATTTTCTTTTTCACACAACCCTAAATTGTATTCTTTTATATCAAAAGAGTTTTCATGAGGGTACATTGTGAAGTTTTCCAAGTTAGAGTAACTTAATTTTTTTAATTCATTGATTGATAGTGTGTAAGTTTCCAACTCACTAAAGGGAGTTTTTTCTTTATTTGTTTTTATAGTTGGCTCATAGTTTTGAAATTTAAAAAAAGCCAAGCTTAAATTATCTGAGAACATTAACTAACAATTTTTAGGTTAATTTTTTTATTTTCTTTTTCCCAATATTCTCTTACTCTCTCTACATGTTGGTCTTGTGTAATTTTAACGTATTCAAGCAATTGTTTTTCTGAAGCGTGTCCTGTAATAGCACATATTGTTTGATTAGGGATTTCTCCATAATGATTACTAACAAATGACCTCCTACAAGTATGTGAACTAATTAATTGATACTTAGGGTAAATATTCCTAATATCTCTGTAGAATGTTTCCCCTTTTGTATTTGTAACTTTCCCTTTTTTATCCCCCAAAATTTCTTGAGTTATTCCTGAGTCTTTACAAATCTCTTTAACTCTGTTGTTAAATAATCTTTCCCAAGACTTTTCTCCAATATTGATTTTTGGAAGTTTCCCATTTCTTTTTTTAAGTATATATTTTACTTGTTGATGCATAGGAATAATTATAGGATTACCTGTTTTTTTAGTTTTTGAAATAACAAAATTATCGCCTACGATATTAAGTCTATCTAACTGTTTAAAGTCACTAACACGTAATCCTGTCCATAACCCGATAATGAAATAGTCTCTAATGTTATCATCTCTTTTATCTTCTATATTTAAATTAAAAACATTGTCCATTTCATCAAAGTTTAAATATGTATCTAAAGGTTTTTCTCTTCTAAAAGTAAATCTTCTACTTTTAAACTCAGGATTAATTTTATACCCTTTTGATTCAGCTTCTCTACAAAATGTTTTTATTTGACCGATAAACTTTTCAATTGTAGAGCTTCCATATAGGAGTTCATTTTTGAGATAGCCAATAAATTTGGCGTGGAATTCTAAATTTATATCAGAGTGTTTTAATCGAATATTATATTTTTCTTCAAATTCTATTAGTTTTTTAAGGGTGGTATTATATTTTTGAATTGTTCTCTTCTTTATGCTTTCTCCACTTGATAAATTAATTCTTTCTTTAGATTCGAAAATGTATTTTTTTACAAATGGAATATAATAAAGGGTGAAATTTTCTCCTTCATCTTTAGGTCTATTATGAAATCTTTTAACAACACCTTCAAGCCATAACTTATCTATTATTTCACCATTATTGTATGATTCTTGAAATTCAATCATAGTGTAATCTTTCAAGCCATCAATTTGATTCTTAAAAGTCTCTTTAGGAAATGCTTCGGAAACAGCATTGAAATTTTGCTTTTTGTTTGACCACCACTTCTTTTTTACATTGATATTTGATTTTGTAGAAATATCATGTCTCTTTTTATTTTCTGTAAAAAAAAGCCTTACGTACAGGTTTACAGGGTCTTTCTTAGTTTTACAGAGTATTGTAACTTTAGCCATAGCATTAATTTTATATAATCAAATATAATGAAAAATCTTCCCACTATCTTCCCATTTTTTAATTTATATGATTGAAAATAGCTTTTTGTTCTTATATGCTTTTTAGTGTTTAAAGCCCTTTTATCACTGGGTTTTTTGAATTAATTGTTTACTTGTGTTTAACCGTGTAAATAATGTTGTAGTTCAGTTCCCGCTACTAAAGTAAAACCAACTTATATTATAAGTTGATTTTTTATTTTTAAATAAATCAAGTATTTTCTTTTTTCTTTTATAAAAAGATGTATATTTGCAAACACAAATCGCGGGATAGAGCAGTAGGTAGCTCGTCGGGCTCATAACCCGAAGGTCACTGGTTCGAGTCCAGTTCCCGCTACTAGTAATGACAAGGCTTTCAAGAAATTGAAAGCCTTTTTTGTTTTTATGGGTACAACATAGGTACAACAATTATTTTTTTAAATAATTAAAACCTTTCTGATAAAAACCTCCTTTAAAGGCAATGTATCCAAGTGTTTTTAAAATAAAATAATATTTGTCACACTTGCTTACTCTTTTTTCTAAATACGATTCTAATATTTTTGTCACGTTTTTATAATCTAAAATTTCCCAATGATAGAAAGCTAAATTAATGTAGTCATCTACATTATTGCTTCCATGTTTAATGGTATTGTCAAAACATTCATATATGAGAGTACTATCAATATTAAGTTTTTGCTGTATTTTTCCTAATACTGACCAGTATATATAATTCTCTGGATTTTTCTTTAAAGCGCTTTTGATCGATTCTAAAGCAAAAAACCAAATTGATCTTTTTGTTTGATCAGGATAATTCTCTGAAATTTTTAATTCTAAAAAAAGATTTAAAACTTTGTGAGAGGGATTTTTATTGTAATTTTTTAATAAGACATTTGTAAGTTTTTTAGCTTTTACAAAATCATGATTGTTTATATGAAGCTTTATTAAAAGTGTTAGTATTTTTTCTTTATTATCTATGTTTTTATATACATGAGAAGTTAAACTCTTGATAGCCCCCTCAAAGTTTCTTTTATTTATATCATCAAAAGCTCTTATTAAATCAATGGTTACTCCATACTTTTCAATCATTTCTTTTTGGAAGCTTATATATGATACGCTTCTATTAGAATAAACCTTCCTTAGAAATTTAAAATAGTTTTCAGAATGATACTTGTTCTTATTATTTTGTTTGCTTAAGTGAATTTTAACTTTTTCACTAGGGAACAACTTTTTAAATTTTTTAATAACTAAACTTAACGTTTCAAATATTTCCTTTTCGATTAACTGAACTCTATTTTTAATATCTATAGATAGTTGGTTCGTAATATTCCCAATATTAATTTCCTTTTCTCTATTAAAGTACTTAAACTCTGATAGTCTGAAATCTTTCAAAAGAAGAATCAATTTATCAATTTTTTCTTGTGGTAAATCAGGGGGGATTGTAAATGTCAGATAACTCTCTCTACCAAAATTATCTTTACATATAGTTTCTTTTTTATTTTGAAGATTAAACTCATATCGACAGGCGTCAATAAAGCCTTCGAAGCCTACTCGACTTGAGTAGTAATCCAACTTTTTATCTCCTACGTTTTTGATTTTTTCTTGGATTTCTAGGTAATGAAGATCTTCAATCAAATTAAAATTTTTATTATCATCATTTATAACTTTTTCTGAATATATTAGTTTTTTAGCCCTTTTATGGATATTAGCTGTTGAATGACTGGTCAAAAAAGATCGATATTCAGATGATATATACTTTACATAAATTTCTTGATTTTTATGCGTAAGATATTCTTCATAATCTTCACTGTTTTTTAGTATTTGTTTTTTGTGTTTAAGTATTTTAATCAAACAACTTTTAATATTTAATAATTCAGACTCGACAGGAGGTTTAGGGTTTTCATTTATATTTTCTAATATTCCCTTGTTAAGCTTTAATAATTTAAAAAGCCCTTTCTTCTTTTCAATTGATAATAAATTCATATTGACAAAATAATAAAATAATTTATAAAGAGCTTATGAGAATTAAAACATTAGATGATCGGTTTTTGTATGTTCCAAATCGAAGAGAAGGTACATGTGACTTTAATGGAGTTTTTCAGCCAACAGAAGAAGTGGAAGAGTTAATTCATAAAGAGGGATTAGAGTTTATCCGAAACAAGATATTGTCTATTATAGATAATAGAAAAGAAATGTACGGGAATGCTTCTTCTGAATTTTATGGAATGTATCCACAACAGAGATTTTATGACCTTCAGAACAGAATAATGTTTGAAGTTAAGGATTTAATTCTTCCTGAGAATAATATTGTCAATATTAAAAAAGTAGAAAGTATTATTTCAATGAAAAAAACATCTAATAAACGTGCATATAATTTTATAAAAGGTGGGTTAGGTTATCAATATGATTTTATTGATTAGAATATATTGAGAATAATGTAATCTGCATATAATCTTCCAATATTCTTCAGGTTTTCTGTAGTTCACTTTTTACACATCAAAACTAATTTAGCTCCAAGCTTTTACGGAAAAGTCTGGGGCTTTTTTTATGAGCTTAAATAAGTTAACGAATAAGAATTCTGATTAAAGTATTAACCTGTTTCTAGTTGCAAATAGAACATAAAGCAAGATTCAAATATGTAGTAAAAAGATTCACAATAATAGTGAGTAGAGTTTTAAAAGAAGAACTCAAGAAATTAAAGTAAAAAATAAATTCTCCAGAATAAAAATACTCTGGAGGATTTTAAAAAATAAAAAACATGAGATTTTTAACAGGTTTATTCTGGTTTAGATTAAAAAGAGAAAATGGAGTGATTCAGCTCTATGAAAATAAATTAATAACAACTGTAAAACAAGGCAAGCGCATAGCTAACGACTATCGAAATACGGTAGGAATTAAACGATTAAAGTACCGTTACGGAGTAGTAGACCTTCCTGAAACAATGGAAGAAATACATTCAGGGTGTAGAGATTTAGACACACGAGTAGCAAAGAAATTAGCAGATTTTAAACGTTTTGAAAAACGCTTTTTTGAAGCTGATAAAAACTACCAAAATTGTATCGCATTAGTACAAGAGAAAAACACAAAAGAAGATAACAATGGAAAATAATATTCATAAAAATACGGATGCAAAAGTATCGAATATAACGGTACCGAATACAGCATTTGTAGAAGAGCAAATGAGTTGTGAGATAGAGAAAGGAGTTCAAGTATTAACTGTGCAAAAAAAAGAAGCACTGATCAATCCGCCTATTTATAGAACGATGGATACGATAGAGGAAATTAACGAAATAGATCATAGTGAAACAGAGACCAATTCCTTGGTTACCACAACGATTTTAGATATGGTAATTACGAGTGTCGCAGTTGTTTTGGCATTACGATCTGAAGTGTTTTTTGCGCAGAACATTTTTGAAAATGTTCTAAAGTTAAAAGCCCCTAAATCGATGTATACAGCTTTAGGAATTACGGTGTTGTTTTTTACAGCAGCAACGGTGTTAAAACCTAAAGTGAAGAAATTCCTGCAATCCAAAAGACAAAGATCAAGGTTTTTTACTTTTTTGGTTTTTATGTCATGTGTTGTTTTTTTAATGTTCGGAGCACTGAATTCCTACAACATTGCTAAAAAGAATACCAGGGCAAGTATTGTGCTATTAAGCACACAATTGGATAGTGAAAAGGGAACTTTAGAAGATGACCCGACCGATGAGGAAGCTTTGAAGGCTAGCAATAGATTGGAAACACAAATACAAAACAGATTAAATGAGGTGAATACAACGCCAAATTGGATTAAGAATATCGCGCTGATAGCAATGGCATTGTTAGGTGTTATGATGCTTATCTGTTCTGGTTTTTTGAAAGCGGTGTTCATCATCTATTTGGAGACGTTTATAGCAAAGACAAAACGAGAATTCTTACGAAAAAAAATGTATAGGTCGCACCAAGAATACAAAACCATGGTAACCAGAATGAACGACAGTTATGAATTAGCCGATAAGTATATCACCTATGTTATCAGAAAATCTGCCATAGAGGAATTGCTGGCTTTGGTTCCGAGTACACAGGAATATCGCGCAACAATAAAGAATCGATCTCATTTTTCAAATGGAATCACAACACATCACAAAACAATTAACAGGAATTTTTAAAAAGAAAAGAAATGAAAAATATAATTAAAACATTCAAAAGGACATTACGATTACTCATACTAGTTTTCGTATGCATACTTCCGAAACCTTCAGAAGCACAAGAAAATAACGAGCAATACAGATTATTGTTTGTAGACAAGAGCGTTTCAATGGAAACTACCAATGCTGAGCAAGATAAGCATATTTATAAGGAAGTAAAGCAAGCTTGTATGGCGAAAAAAGCCGTTATAGAAATCAGATTTGTGAATCAGGTAACGAGCAGTCTTATGAATAAGAAATTGTTTATTTACAACGAAATAACCTTTAATGAATCGTTATTTGAAAAGGAGCATGTAGCCCTGCAAAGACAACTGTTTAAGGGCAAAATTAGGCGAAATAGGAAAAAATTTATTAGAAAGATTATTGATTTTATAAATAGGTACGATGCCTCAGCGCAAAGTACGGAGCTACTGTCAGGAATTGTTTCCATTGTTCGTTTAAATGCAAAGAATGCCATTGTTTACTTCTACAGTGACGCGGTAGAATCTTCTCGATTCAGAGACCTTACCAATCATAGTTTTACTAGTGAACGTAACTGTATAACAGCCGCTCGATCTGATATTGCAAAGCTTCGTAAAAAATTCCAGTTACCAAAAACATTGTCAGGAATTAAGCAAATACGATTTGTTGTTCCGGTAAATATGGAAGCGAATAATAGCTTACTACAATTTTTAGAGGTGTATTGGAAGGAAGTATATCGTTATGGATTTGGTTTTGAGAATGTAATTTTTGAAACACTATAATGATGAAGGAGCAACGATATTTAGTAGTAAGTGAAGGGGATTTACCTTCACTTGCTAAGCTCCTGATGCAACATATTCAGGAGTTCAAAGGAAACTCAAATGAAAAAGTATGGCTAACACAAAAGGAAGCGGAGAACATGCTCAATTTAAAAACGTCAGCTATGGCAAATCTTAGAAATAATGGGGTTATAGAATTTTCGCAGCCTACAAGAAAGGTAATACTCTATAAAAGAGAATCCCTGTTAAATTACTTAGAAAAATACTCTAAAAAACCTTTTTAACTATGGGGAAATCATTAATGACAATAGAGATGCTTGCTTTTCAATTAGGATTTAGATTTTCTCTTTTATCGGGAACGGACAAGGGTAATTTGGAAATGATAATCCAAGAAATTTTGGACTACGCTTGTGAGCCAAAAGCATTAGAAGCGTTCAATCTTGGTCAGCAAAAGGCAGTAGAAGATAAACGTATAATTGAACAAATCTTAAAGTGTGAAGCTAAACAGCGACAAGCATTTATTAAAGAACTTGAGCAGAAAAGTTTGAGTAATATTAATTTAAAAAAATAAGAACCATGAAAAATTTTATATATAGCATAGTCTGTGCTTTGTTTCTAGTATTACAATCTTGTAGTGCAGATGATAAAGTTACTATTTATGTAGATCCAGCTTTATCTTCTACATTAGATAAAGAAAACTTAAAGAAGTATTTCCGTCAAAATCTGGCGGAATACTTAACTGATGATGTTTTTAGAGTAGAATTAAAGTTATTATCTAACAATACAGCATCTAAATCTAATTCTATGGTTATTATGTATGATCCGCCTGAATTTGATGAATCCACTTTTACTTATGAAGAAAAACCAATGGCAATAAAGTTAGAGATGTATGAAAAGCAAGTAGAACAGTATAAAAGAACGTTTATTAATAAACTGATACATACACTTACTTCTTTAGAATATAACTCAAAGGATTCTGGTATTGCCGAAATGATTGTTCCTTTAAATAATAAAATTCAGCATCCATTTAAAACGATTGTTATTACTGATTTAGTACAGATGTCATCAACGATTAACTTCAGAAATGAAGATTTTCTTAAAGAATCAAATGTAATAGCTTTAGCAAAGAAGCATGCCTTAAAAATAAGAGAGAACTATATTTTCCCAGAAAAAGCAATGTCTAATGTTGAGCTAAGTTGTTTAATCGTTTCAAATGAAGATTCTTATCCTCAATATTACCTAGAGAGATATTGGACGACATATTTCAATCAGTTCGAAGTGGAAATCAATTTTCAGAAATTATGATAGATGATGCAAAAAAGTTGAGAGATTTGATAATGAAAAGAGCAAATATGGCTTCAAGATTAAAAGCATATAAGCTCGGTATGCGATGGGGGCTTATAAAATCAGATGAGAAAAAACTACTTGGTGATTTATTGAAAGAAGTTCTAGCGCATACTAAAAAGAAATATGTTTTACAGGCTTTTTGTGAAGGGGAATCTCATGCTCAGAAAGAAAAGAATTTTCTTCTTAAAAATTTACAAAATGAAATAGGAAGAGGAAAAGAAACTAAGCAAGATGAGATTAATAAAGAAGTCGCAGAACTTCAGAAAATTCGAGAAGTAAAACAACAAGAAAAAGACCAATCTAAAAGTCGCTAGAAGGCTCTGTAAAAAGGAGTGAAACCCACTCCTTTTTTTTCTAAAATGTATTGAAGTGTACCCACTGTCTAAGGATGTAAATATCCTTAGATACGGAATTTCTCATTCCAAATTTAAAAAGATTTGGAAGGTTTTATAAGTCCATGATATAACATCAAATCTAACATATTTTACAACTATGGCTTTTGATAAGTACCTATTAGAGATCGGCGAGAGTAACTGTTCTGCTGGAAGGAGGCTTTTTCTCTACAATCAGTGGCGTAAGTTAAGATTGCGAGTGAATCAGAAGAAACGCCGTAAGCATCAGAAAAGGTTGGAATTGTCCTTTTCTCTTGAACAATACGAAACGTTTAAAACGGATGCAGAAAAATTAGAAATAAGTGTTACTAAACTGATTCAACAGGTGGTTGATAGAGGTTATAAACAAGAAATTTTTTTGATGGTATCGCATGAATTAGTTCATAAGATACACGTCGATTTAATACGTATAGGAACAAATATAAATACGCTTAGTTTTCATGCCAATGCAAGAAAACATAACGAGCTATACCGTTCAGATATGGAAACTCTAAAGAAAGAATTTTATGACTTGCAGAATGCTTATTTAAGTTTTTGTACTCCTGTTTCACTAGAGAATTTTTTTCGTCAGGAGCAGTCTAAAAACCCACAATTTATAGGTCATGCTCAGATGATACTTAATGCTATTAAACAAGAACAAGATGTACATTAAGCAACTAAAAACCAGTAACCAGAGATTCGATAAGCTGATTAACTATTTTTTGAAAGGTTATCAAAAAGGCGCCCCTCAATTGTATAGAAATACTGGATTAGCTTCTACACCAGCTGAGTTAACAAAGGTATATACGGAAAATGCGGAGTATAAGCACAGTAGATCTAAGAATCTCAGACACTGTATTATGTCATTTTCAAAAGAAGACAGCAATGCTTTAGCTGAGAACCCTGCTGTTCTGTACGACCTTGCTGATAAATATTTAGAATTACGTGGGTATAATAATGATGCATTGGTATATGGGGTATTACATAAACCAGATGCTGCCAAAGAAGATAGTATACAGCACTATCACTGGCATTTCTTGATTTCTACCAATAAAATCAGAAGTCGCCAAAGTACCCGTGTTTCTAGGGCAGATTATAAAAGGCAAGATTTAGAACTTGAAGCCTATCAGCTTGAAAAATATGGACATTTAAAATCGCTTGTGTATTCACATCCAGATAGAATACAAGAGAAGAAGCCCAAACGTACTGCTAAGATGGATCATAAGACTTTTATAGCTGATATATACAATAAGATAGCAGATGAAGCTTCAAGCTATTCAGACTTGTGTAATCGTATTGAAAAGGAATGTCCAGAATTGACTTTATATACAAACAATAAAGGGATAATAGTCGGAGCGTGGTACAAGAACTGTAAGTACAGGATTAAAACCTATACATCTACGCAGCGGTACGAAATTCTACAGGAGCTGGAACAACTCAAAACGATTCGAGAACTACAAAAAGAGCGAGATAGAACTCGCTAGTATTAATTTTTAAAATAAAATTTATGTCATTTTACAATAAACTATTTAACATCAAATCCAATGAGGGACTGTATGGTTCAGCTTCCTTAATGACTAATAGGGAGTTACGAAACTTGTTTCATCGCAAACCGCAGGGAATTTCATTAGATTCCAAGAAGCATTTAAAACCAGAATTTACTTGTTTAAATACGCTAGTAGTAGCTCCTACAGGTGCTGGAAAATCCTCTATGCTAAAAGGAAATATATTGCAAAAAACTGCAAAATATCCACATTCGTTTTGGGCTGTGGATTTATCTTCTGAGTTATATCGAGACTGTCACAAATGGACAGAAAAACAAGGGATGATCAATAAGATCATCAATTTAGATGACGCCTCAAAATCACTTCGTTTTAATCCACTTCTAGTGGCAAAAAATACTCCCAATGGAATTGAAGATTTAGCAAGTTTATTGATTCAAGTTCAATATGAAGGAGCATCTGGAGGAGACCCCTACTGGAGAGATGCTGGGGAGAGCATTTTGCACCTTCTTTTCTTAGCAGTTACAGCAGATGGACAATCTGAATTACCTCAGACTTTAGAATCGGTCTACTCTCTGTTACTCTGGTTTGGAGCGCAAAATGAGAGGTTGGATAAGTTCATTTTAACTCATCTTAGAGGCAATGAAAAAGCTAAAGATGAGTATAAAAGCTTAGTAGCTAATAGTGGTGAAAATAGTAAAATGTTATTGTCTGTCGTTAGTACAGCTAAATCTGCCATAGCTAAAATAACAAACAATAAAACACTATGTGAAATTACTAGTAGTGATAATTTCGAGATACATACGTTAAGACAAATTCCACAAAGCATTTGGATTCAGGTATCAGAATATAGATTAGGAAATTCAGGTGTTAAAGCGATGCTTTCAATCATCAATACATTTTTGTTTTCACAATGTATTATGGATTCACCCAAAGATGGAGGGAGTCAACTCGATATCCATTGTTATATAGATGAAGGAGGGGCATACATCTGTAAAGGCTTGGATGTTCTTGTTTCACAAGTTAGAAAGCATAAGATTTCAATTCAAATATTCGTTCAAGAAATTGAGCAACTTAAAATTTATGGTCAGTCTCAATTTAAGGTTCTTATTAATAATTGTATTAATAAGTGCTTCTTTGGATCTGTTTCTAATGAGAGTGCAGATTGGGCTTCTTCTTTAATTGGAGATGAAACACGAGAAGTTTTAGAACGCCCCATTGGTATTAGGCTACTTTCTGCACAGCAGATCAGAAATTTACCTCCTCATGAAATGTTATTTATTCATAAATCAAAGGCGGCAATACTTAAGCTTCGTCCATGGTATACTCAGAGAGTTTTAAAGAAAAGATCACAATTATAGACAAATAAAATTTAAAAATTATGTTACATACAATAATGCCTATTATAGTAAACTTAATCGTAGGAATAGCAGTACTATCCATTTGGATTAGTATAGTATGTGCTGTCTTTAAAATTCACAATAAATATCTTCCTTTTGGTTGGTTTAATTTATTAATTCCAGTAATTAAAAAAGTAGGAAAAGGAATTGCATACTTATCTAAAGTGCTTTTTAAATGGGTAATTTTTACATTAGAGCAGTTCTGGTATTTCCTTGTTGAAATTATTAAGAAGCTATTTGATTTATTATACGACCCAAATGTCTAAAAAGTAAGATTAGCAAAGAGAGTCATGGAATATACTATGGCTCTTTTTTTATGTCAATTTCCAATACTAATGATATCAATATTTTCCAATGTCTTTTGCTATAAATTCTTCGTCAAAGCTAATCTTTACAGAAAACAACACGGATTTTCTCTGTAATTCCTCCGTGCTTTATTTCTGTTTTAAAGATTACTGGAATGCCAAAGAATTATAAATCAAAATTTAAGGCATTATGAAAAATATTACCGCTACAAATCATTTTACTATTGGAGAAGTTGAACTATCGTACAAGAAAAAAAGCAATGTCGTTTTTCAGAGAATTACAAGCTCACAATCGGCAGATACGTGTATACGTACATTCTTTCCAAAAGAACAAATAAGTTATAGAGAACGTATGTATGCATTGTATTTAGACAACTCAAATAATATACTGGGTTATCATTTACTAAGTATTGGAGGAATTACAGCTACGTTGGTAGATGTTCGAATATTAATGCAAGGTGCACTACTTACAAACTCAGTAGCATTTATTCTTTTTCATAATCATCCATCAAATAAATTAAAGCCATCACAATCAGATATTCAACTAACTGATAAAATAATAAAGTCAGCAAAAACATTAGATTTAAAAGTACTAGACCATTTGATAATTACAGAGAATAGTTATTACAGTTTTGCAGATAATGGAGATATTTAGCTTCATTAAAAAAAGAACCAGGAAGAAAATCTTCTTGATTCTTTTTACCTTTTATGATGCGCTTATCTTTTTAGATTCTTTTTGTGTATGAGGGTTATGTTTCCGTAGAATATTATGTAATGAAAGCATTCGTTGCGTTCTTTTCTTAAAATTAGTATGACTTTTTCTAATACGCTTATGGATATATTGCTTCTCATTTATATTAACTAGCTTATAAAATAGCACAATATCTCCAATAAAACCATTTGGATTATCGAAAGACCAATCCAGTATGATGTTTAATAAAAAAGGATCTGCCTTGTGTAAATCGACGATTAGACCCTTACCCCAATGAATAGAATCTGTCTGATAATCTTTCATCATAAATATCTTTCCCGAAATGTCCCCGTTAATAAAATTATGATGCAAGATTTTAAAATCTATCCCTCCACAAAATTTAACCATATATAAATGAAATTAATAAGTAATTAAACCATCTATAACATGGATTAAAAAAGGAACAGAATTTATTTTTAATTCAATTTTATTTTGGTCGATTTTGTAATATTGGGTTATAAAGGGAATCTATTTCCTTGCCTAATATTGTATGTTTTTAGAAAATTATCTTATTGGATTTAAAAGATATGCGTTAAATGAGAAAGAAATTAATCCTTCAACTACAAGAGATATAGTTAATGCAATAAAACGGTTAGATGCTTTTGCAAATGTTGATTCTTTAAAGAAATTAAATACTTTATTAATACGAGATTATTTATACACACAGAAAGAGCAGCGGTGTTGGGCAGCTCGTACTTTTCGGAATCAAAGACAATACATTAAGATATTTTTCAATTTCTGTGTAACTCATGGTTATATTAAACGAAATCCTGTAGATAAAATAGAACGTCCAAGATGTCCAAAGGTGTTGCCTCGATTTCTAACTACAGAACAAGTACACGTTATTTTAACAGATATTGAACTTCATAATTGGCGTTTCACTTTAGAAAAGCATAGAAATAAAGCAATTATTTATACATTGCTTTACACAGGAATACGACTTAATGAACTAGTTCATTTACAGTTAAATGATATTGACTTGGTAGAAAAAGAAATAATCATAAAGAAAGGAAAGGGGAGAAAAGAACGAATGATTCCAATACATATAAAATTGTACCCTATACTTCAAAGTTATTTAAGCTATAGAAAACAATATGGGAAACCATCATTTTGGTTTTTCTATAGCTTGAGAGGAGATCATCAAATGACTAAGAGAAGCGTGCAGTTACTTTGTCAACGTATAAGCAAACGTGTAGGCATTAAATTTACACCACATCAAATGAGGCACACATTTGCACGTAATTGTACTAATGCAGAAATAGGATTGTATAAAGTAAAAGAACTTATGGGGCATTCTAGTGTGGCAACAACCGAAATATATTTGTCAGTTGCTAAAAAGGCTTTAAAGGATAGTTTCTGTGGGGTAGATCTACTTTGAACCCTAGCGGATGTTTTCCAATTTGTTCCTTTAAATCTTCATTGTTAACCCATAAATAAACCATCGTTGTTTTTATATCACTATGTCCCATCATTTTAGCAAGAGCGGGAAGGGTACAACCTCCTTTTATCATAAGTGTTGCGAAGGTATGCCGTAATTTATGAGGATAAACATCCATTTTTAATTCTGTTTTAAAACGTTTAAAGAGTCTACGGATGGATATATCATTCATTTGCTTGTCTCCTCGTAATGCTACAAAAAAATACATGGAAGTTTTATTGAGTTTGATACGTTCATTAATGTATTCTTTTAGAATTTGAATCAAACGCTCATTCATAGGAATAAGCCTGTCCTTTGCACCTTTTCCATATTCTACACGTAGCATTTTTTCTTTAATACGAATATCTGAAATTTTCAAATTTAAAAGCTCCGATCGCCTTATACCAGCGAATATAAAAGTAGCAATAATAGCTTTGGCACGTATTCTATTAAAACTAAATCGGAAAGGAGCAATATAAAGCCATTCTAAAAGCCTTAAAGCTTCTTCTTTAGGCATCGTTTTAGGAAGGTCTTTAGGCGGTTTAGGTTTCTCTATTCCTTTTACGGGATTAATTTCCAAATAGCGTCTTTCTACGCAATATTTAAAGAAATTAAACAAAGCTTGAAGATTATTTTTAATTGTTCTAGCTGACCAATTTTTTTCAAACTTACGCTCTAAAATATAACGTTCAATATCTGGTCTTAATAATTCTTGGAATTCTTCCAAGGTTTCTAATTTCATATGCCTAACAAAAGCTCTTGCTATATAATATTCACCACGTATGGTGTTTTTAGAGAGTCCTTTAAAAGTAGTTGTATAATTACAATATTCCTGATGGATTTGTATGATGGGATTCATAGAATTTGAGGTAAACAAGTATTTACCTTTAGACTTTTAAGATGAATTTTTTACTTTATACTTTTATATAAAGCCTTTCTATGAGAAGTGATTTAATGCAACGACGTGTTTTTTTAGCTTTTCGCAGGTTCCGAAGACCGATGCTCTATCCAGCTGAGCTACGCGTGCATGTGAAGAACTCTGTTTTTTAGCTTATTTAAGCTGTTATTACAAGAGTGGAAAACCACTTTCCTTAGAAATTGAAAAATTTTCTCAACAGACATAAGGCACGCCAAATACTAATCTGAATTTTACTCGTGTCAACTCTATTTTGAATGAATTTTCATCAACACCATTAGACTGATTTTCTAAACCTTTGAAAAGGCATAGAATTTATTTCTTTGGCTTTTCAGAGGTAACACTTTTTCATAATATTTATCAGTTTTCAAACCTGATATTTTTTAGCATTCATAAAAAGAATCGGTATATATATTCAAAAGCTATTGTTTCAGTTAAAAAAAGTCAACGATTTGCCTCCTTCAGAGTTCCTCGTTGACTTTTTTCATCTTTCACAAGGTAACGCAGAATATATTAACCTTAATTCTTTTATTATGAATACTTCTGCAAATAATACAGCTATTGAAAAATTACAAGAAATTGTAAATACTAATTCAAAGAACATCAAATCTATCGTAGCAAAAGAAGCACTAGCTTATAGCAGTGATAACATTCAAATTTTCTTTTCCGATATACTACAGTATGGTTGTATTTCAGGTATGATAAGTTCACTTATTTATTATGTAGATACACATGAGTTTTATGATACTCATTATTCTGAAATTGAAGACATTCGTAAAGATTATGAAGCGCAAACAGGTCAGTATTTAACTACTGATAGTGATTTGAAAAACTTCTTTGCTTGGTTTGCTTTTGAAGAAACAGCTTACCGTTTAGCAAATGAATTAGAGCTTGAAATATAGCGCTTTTCATTTCTTCTTTAAAATGTGCATTTTTTATAAGATGTATTTTTTTTGCTATTCCTTATTTTTCGTGCTGCCATAATTCAAATTTAATAAAACATAAACAGTATTTAAACGCTGTTATAAGCGGATACAAACAAATGCAAAGTTAGTTGCTTGCTAACGCGTTTACAAGTCCAAGCCCTTTGGGAGAAGACATATTTTTTTGGCTTCGCTATCAAAATAATATGTCTTCTGACTTGTCTTTTCCTCTCAGCAACATATTAAGCATTGTGTTTGATACCGCTCAAAAATAACAGCATTCAAACACAGTAAAATAATGTTTAATTTAAAATTTTTAGAATTATGGCAACAGCTACAGTAAAACAAAATGGAACAGCAAAAAAGGAAACAACAATTGCTAAAAAAGCAGTTCAAGAAAAATTAGCAAAAGAAGCTACAGGACAAAAGCCAAGTCCAATTACTAAAGAGCAAGCAAAACTCACAGAAACACCAACACCAGTAATAGACCTTCAATCTAAGCTTGATAAGTTTGAAAAGATGAAAGGTTTGGCACATCAGAGAGAACGTTTAGCAAGTACATTAACAGAACTTAATAAGTTCAAATACAATCAGAGTGATTCTGCAAGCTTTGAAATTACAGATTCTCAAAATTTATCTTTTATGACGACTAACACAAATTTAATACATTTAGTAACAGGTCATTTAAAGATGGTTTTAGAAACCAGAAAAAAAGAAATCGAGAAGCAATTAATAGCTTTTGAGCTATAGCTTATAAAAAACAATTTTTAAAACCTCGTTCTTACCAGAACGGGGTTTTGTTTTATTATTCCTGTCACTAGTCCTACAAATTATTTATATTTGAGGTTCAAATTTAATAAACAACAAATTATAAGAAAATAATTTTCAACATACATATAAGCGTTTAAAAACGTGTACTATTTTTTTTAGTTTAAAAATCGGCAAAATTTTAAGAAGCAAGAAAAAACAATAGTAATACGAGATACACCTATTCGGGTGTGTTCCGATATTCTATTTTGGTTTTCTTGCGGGTGTTTGCCGATACCTTAGACTAGCTAATCTAGTGAGGTTCACACCTTTTTTAATGCTCCTTTTCATTTTAAATATTTTAATCAATCTGCTTTTTTAGAACCTCAAAAAGCAACAAAACATTTTATTATGAAAAAAGTATTTATTTTTATTTTATTGATTAACTGTTTCTCTTATGGACAAAATAGGTGTGACGTATTGAGTTCAAAACAGCTAAATTCTATAAAAAATAACAGTGATTATAAAAGCTTACAACAATTGGGGTTTCATTATTTTAAAGCTTATCAAAACGAGAAGACTTCTTCTGAAAAACAAAACCATCTTTTAAAAGCAACAGAATATCTTCAAAAAGCTTATAACATTGGTAAAAACAGCGATATAAAACGTCCTAACTTATCAAAAGTTACTTGTTATTATGGTTTAGCGTACTTAGAAAATAAAAACTACAAAAAAGCCTTCCAGTATATTAATGAATCAGCTAAACAAGAGTACCTACCAGCAATGTTTTACCTCGGGAGATTATATAGTTTAGGTAGCGGAACTATTATAGATAATAAAAAAGCTGAACTATACTATAAAAAGGTTGCTTCACAATCTAATCCATTACAAGCACTTGCTTGTGATCGCTTAGGTAGGTTTTATCATAACACATTAAAAGACGATAAGAGTGCAGCTACATGGTTGAGTAAAGCGGTAAATCTAGGATATACAAGAGCTACTTATCTTCTTTTAAATATTGATGATAGCTACGGAGATAAAATCAAAAAAATTACAGCAATGGATGATGCTACCCAACGAACTTCTGGAGTAAAGTTTAATAAAGATGGAGAACTGTATGAAAATGATTGTTCAAAAACAAGAAAGAATTTAAACCCTAAAATTGTTTCTGTAAAAAAAGACCCTTTAGATTGGCCAACTTTTTACTCAGTAAGGAGTTATATAAAATCTAGTAAAAGTAAAATTTTAGAATCTTTCACAGGCAAAAAAATAGTATTTACAAGTGGCAAATCTCCTCTTTATATTAAAGGAATAATACAAGATCATCCATTTTTAAAAAAGACTTACGAATATGTAAAAACAACCAGTATTGATAATATTTTCCGAATTAAAGAAAAAGGAAAGAACAGCAAGTATTCTTTTACTCGTGTATATATAGATAAAGCACAAAGTACTTATTATGTTTTTGTCATAGAATCAAAACATTTAGGCGCTCATTTTTTTAAATACAGCTTGGTACAAGTAGCTAAAGTAGGACAACATAATGTTGAAGTATATACAACAAAAACTAAGTCATTTAAAAGTTATGAATATCCAGCAAATAATGTCCCTTGGTATTTCACCGCAAATAGCATTAAGAATCATTTGTATTATAAAAAAGATTAAGAGTATTTAATTTTTCTAATCGCATTACACAAAATAGTTATTGTTTTAAAATTTAGTTAACCATGAAAAAATATGAGCCACAAGAGTTATCTGTTTTATTTTGATCATTTATAACTGGTTATAGCTAAATTTTAAACTTTAACTTATTATAAAAATATTTTTATCCTATTTCGATTTTTATAAAGTTCCTTCGGGACTTTTTCTCTCATTTGAGAGAAAAATTATTGGAATATAGATTTTGATGTTAGAAACATACTAATAAATCAAAAACTTATATTTTATGTATACAATCGAAGAAATAGAGCCTTTAACACAACTATTTGCAGAGGAATTTCCAAAATTTTACCACTTTGTAACCAAAGAAATACAAATATTGGAATTTGCAGCTGACTTAGCATTATGTTTTAAGGATGAAGATAGTTGTAAAAACTTGAATCAAGAAGCAAATAATTTATCTACAGCTCTTCAGAAGCTAACTCAACGTTATACAATGGATTTGTTTGAATGATTTATAAAGTAAATTTGTTCAAATAACCATTATGTAAAAACTAAAAAGCCCTTTCGTAAAGAAAAGGCTTTTAAATTTTTTAATCATTTCTATCTTCCCAATCATCTGGTCTTTCATCTTCTCCTCTTGATTGCCAATATGCATCATTATTATCATTTAATTGATCTGAACGATTATCTAATTCATCTTGTGAATAATCACTTCCTTTTGGTGTCATAATATTTTTGATTTTTGAGTTATACTCTAAAGGTAATGATTTTCAAAAATTTATGAAAGGTATATGGAATAGCTACGCTAAAATTGTTTTTACACTCCATTTTATTTCGCGTGGACGATAGCCTTAATTCTAATATTATTTTAAGGTTTTGGCTATCGGCAAGTAAGCGTTGTACTGGATATCAGAGGGTAAACCCGTCTGAAACCAATCCAACGCAGACTTGTGGGATAGTGCCTATCCTCAACCTACGCTTTAAAAAAAAGAAAGTGTTTTTTAGTGATGTCCAGTAAGTTTTTGCTGGATATCGAAAAGTTATAATAGCTTAAAAAGATTATTGTTCAAATATCATACAAAAGTCTTTCAAATTCAAAACTTTAGAGAAAGTAGTATATGAAAAAGAAAATAATATGCTAATCAGTGGATCAATATCTAAAAATAAAGCTTTTTTCCACTTGATACCCCTGTGGCTTCCTCGGGGTAGTTTATTAATACTCTAGTAACTACAGAAAGGAAGCTTAAATAGGATGATATCTCAAAATTTATAATTCTTAGACCCAAAGAAAAAACAATGTAAGTCCTAATTACTATTTATGAAGAGTTCCATCCAAATGTTTTAATTGCTCTAGTAGGAGTTTTAAATAATAACAGAACAAGACACCAACAGCAATTTGCACAATTTAAAAGTATCAATGCTAATTCTTATCATTGGTTTTTAAATTGATGTATGTCCAGTCTCTTTAATAAGAGATTGGTTTTTCTTTTTCTCTTACAATACCGAGTATAATAATATTAAACTTTAAAGTGTTTTATTCCTAAATTATTCTTTTAAGAAATTTAATTAACTTAATTCATCTTCAATATCTGCCTTATATAATTCATACTGAACTTCATTATAAATATCTTTATTTGCGTAACCTTCTTTGTACAAGCTTAA
>CAZCHR010000025.1:0-20797 GCA_964498665.1 uncultured Tenacibaculum sp.
ATACTTTATTACTCAAAAAAAAGGACATTAGAATTTTTTCAATTCTCTACTTTTTCAATTTTCTTAATAATATACTCATATATAATATCTATTAGTATTAGTAGGTTTGAAAGATTTGATATAATTTTTACTTTGCATTATATTTTAGTCCCTTTTTGCTTTATATTAATTAAATTCCTTATAGACACTTTAGGTATCAGTTTTTTATACATATTTTTTAAAAGGATGTATAAGGTAATGATAATATTATCTTTTATTCAATTTTTTTTAGGAGGGGTCTATCCTAATATACAAATGAGAGGAGATATGGTTAGTATCTTTTTCTGGAATGAAAACGAATTAACTACTGTTTATGCTATTATACTACCAATTTTTTTTCTTTTAGAGAAAAAAAATGTAATAAATAGTTTATGGTTTTTGTCAGGTATATTTTTTATTGTTTATAGTGATGCAAGATTATTAATTATGGGGTTATTTGTTTTTTTTGCTCTTCATTCGACTGTTTCATTACCATTTTCTAAAAAATATGTATTAAGAGGAATTATGATAGTAGCGATTTTGATTACTGTGATGTTTTCAATGAACAATGTCGTTTTTTTTGAAACCTATACTATAGTAGATTTAATATTAGATCCCATAATTAGAATAATAGAATTAAGAGCTTATGACTATCCAGGTTCACTTGCGTCTAGGATAAATGCTTACATATGGGGTTGGATTGAACTTAGAAAAACCTATTTCTTAGGAATTGGCCCTGGTAATTCTATTCCATTAATGATAGAAAATATTAAACCAGGTTTTGAAAATTATTACCCTAAAAGTATGCATAATATACTTTTACAGATGGTAATAGAATTAGGGTTTTTAGGGGGGTATTTATTTTATTTGTTTTTGAAGAAAATAATTATTACGATCAAAGAATGTACTGCGTTGGATGGAATAACTATAATTGCTTATTATATTTCAGCTATGATTTTTTCAACAATTTTGTCAGGAGCATTTTCAAATTATCCTTTTATATTTACAATAGCCTTTTCTTTTACTTTGTTTAAAGGGGATAATTTTTTAAGAGTT
This sequence comes from uncultured Tenacibaculum sp., assembly GCA_964498665.1. Classification (GTDB taxonomy): domain Bacteria; phylum Bacteroidota; class Bacteroidia; order Flavobacteriales; family Flavobacteriaceae; genus Polaribacter. The sequence continues at coordinate 1,075 of CAZCHR010000025.1, forward strand.
AAAAATAGCATATGAAAATATTATTAATTCATCAATATTTTTTAGAAAAAGGAGATGGAGGAGGGTCAAGGTTTAATGAAATGACTAAGGCAATTAAATTGGTAGTTTTTTTTGAAAACAAATTAAATACAGTTATAACTTTAAATTAATTAAATCATATGAAAATATTATTTCTGACATTCTATTTTGAACCCGATTTATGTGCTGGTTCTTTTAGAAATACTTCATTGTTTAAAGAATTAATAGCAAATTTAAGAGATGATGATGAAATAGAGGTTATAACAACACATCCTAATAGATATGATTCTTATAAAATAAAAGCAAATGATTTTGAAAAGATAACTAAAAACATTGTAATCAACAGGGTTAACTTACCCAATCATGGTAGTGGTATTATAGGTCAAATAAAATCATTTAAAAAATACTACTTTAAAGCTTTAGAGCTTGTTAAAGGGAAAGAGTATGATTTGGTATATGCATCTTCATCAAGATTGTTTTCTGCATATTTAGGGGCTAGAATAGCAAAGAAGAAAAATGCTAAATTGTATTTAGATATTAGAGATATATTTAGAGAAACAATTACTGATCTATACAAGAATTCTGTTCTTAAATTTGGATTAAATTTAATACTTTATCCAATAGAGAATTATACTTTTGGTAATGCAAATCATATAAACTTAGTGTCTAAAGGATTTAAAAGTTATTTCAATAAATTTAAAACAAATTACTCTTTTTTTACGAATGGTATTGACGATGTCTTTTTAAAGGAACAAAAAAATAATATCAATGAGAAAAAGAAATCTAAAATTAAAACCATTGTATATGGAGGTAATATAGGTGAAGGACAAGGTTTGGATTTAATAATACCAGAAGTGGCTAAAAAGTACCCCAAAGAATATAAATTTTTAATAATAGGTGATGGAGGAGCAAAAAGTAAACTATTAAAAAAAATAGAAGAAGAAAAGCTAGACAATGTTGAATTAATACCACCAGTTAAAAGAGATGAGTTAATAAACTATTACAAAAAAGCCGATTTTTTATTTTTACACTTAAATAAGCATAAAGCGTTTGAAAGAGTACTACCTTCAAAATTATTTGAATATGGTACTTTTAATAAGCCTATTATAGCTGGAGTTGGTGGATATGCAAGATTGTTCTTAGAAGATAATATGATCAATTCTATTTTATTTGAACCTACAAATTCACTTGATTTATCTAATAAATTAGATCAATATAATTATCAAATAATAGAAAGAGTAAAATTTAAAGAAACATTTTCTAGAAAACAGATAAATGAAAAAATGGCAAAATCAATATTGAATGTTTGTAAATAGTAAAATTTTAATAACAGGAATCACAGGTTTTGTTGGCGAAAACTTGAATAAGTATTTAAAAAAAGAATATAATATTCAAGGAATATCTAGAAAAGAAAAAGACAGTATAATTTCTTATGAAAATTTAAATAAAGAACATTATAATAAGGCTAAAGCTTTTATACATCTAGCAGGAAAAGCACACGATTTAAAAAAAACTTCACAAGAAAAAGAGTATTTTAAAGTAAATACAGAACTAACAAAAAAATTGTATGATGATTTTCTAGAGAGTACTTGTGAAGTATTTATTTATATGAGTTCCGTTAAAGCAGTTGCTGATGAAATTGAAGGAGTGTTAACAGAAGGATATAAATCAAATCCTATTACCGCATATGGGAAATCTAAATTAGCAGCAGAAGAATATATTTTAACTAAAAAAATCCCTGATAATAAAAGAGTATACATTTTAAGACCTTGTATAATCCATGGACCTAATAACAAAGGGAATTTAAATTTATTATATAATTTTGTTTCTAAAGGAATTCCATACCCATTTGGAGTATATGAAAATAAACGGTCTTTTCTATCTGTAGAAAATTTATGTTTTGTAATAAAAGGATTGATAGAGAAGTCTATAAAGTCTGGTATTTATAATGTTGCTGATGATATACCTTTATCTACAAAAGACTTAGTAAAAACAATTGGTCAAGCAATTGGTAAAAATGTTAAAATTTGGAATATATCAAAAGGTTTTATAAATGTTATAGCTAAAGTTGGAGATATATTACCTTTGCCTATAAATTCTGAAAGAGTTCAAAAGCTTACAGAAAATTATGTAGTATCTAACAAAAAAATAAAAGAAGAGCTGCAAAAAGAATTACCTTTAAATGTAAAAGAAGGTATTATTCAAACAATAAGAAACTTTAATAATTAGTATGATACGTTTTTTTGATTTCATTTTTTCATTTTTAGGAATAATTATATTGTCACCTATAGGCTTAATTGTATATGTTTTAGGTCTTTTAGATACTGGCTCACCTATTTTTAAACAAGAACGAGTAGGTAAAAAGAAAAAAACATTTACGTTGTTAAAATTCAGAACGATGGGAGTAAATACAAAATCTGTAGCAACACATTTAGCAAATAGCAGTTCTGTTACTAAGTTAGGAACATTTTTAAGAAAGTCAAAATTAGATGAATTACCTCAATTAATCAATGTTTTAAAAGGAGATATGAGTTTAGTAGGACCAAGACCCAATCTTTTTAATCAAGAAGAATTGATAGAGGAAAGGAATAAAAGAGGGGTTTATAATTTTTTACCTGGCATTACAGGTTTAGCTCAAATTAATAAAATAGATATGTCTACTCCAAAAAAATTGGCAAAAATTGATGCTGAAATGTTAAAAACATTAACTTTAAATAAATATTTTGGATATATATTCGCGACTATTGGAGGAAAAGGATCTGGAGATAGAATAGTAGATTAGTATGAAAGGAATCATATTAGCAGGCGGATCAGGTACAAGACTATACCCAATAACAAAAGGGGTGTCAAAACAATTGTTACCTGTTTATGATAAACCGATGATATATTATCCTTTGTCAGTATTAATGCTTTCAGGGATTAAAGATATATTAATTATTTCGACCCCTGAAGACTTACCAAATTTTCAAAAATTATTAGGTAATGGTTCAGATTTAGGAATCGAATTATGTTACGCAGAACAACCTTCACCAGACGGATTAGCTCAAGCATTTATTATAGGCGAAGACTTTATAGGTAATAATGATGTATGTTTGATTCTTGGAGATAACATTTTTTATGGTCATGGCTTACCAGAAATGCTAAAATCGGCAATAAATAATGTAAATGAAGAAAAAAAAGCAACAGTTTTCGGTTATTATGTAAAAGATCCTGAAAGATATGGGGTGGTTGACTTTGATAAAGAAGGAAATGCAAAATCAATTGTAGAAAAACCAGAAAAACCAAAATCAAATTATGCTGTAGTAGGATTGTATTTTTACCCAAATAATGTAATTAATATAGCTAAAGAGGTTAAACCTTCTAAAAGAGGTGAGTTAGAAATAACATCAGTTAATCAACATTATTTAAAAGAAAATAAATTAAAAGTTGAATTAATGGGGCGTGGTTTTGCTTGGTTAGACACTGGAACTCACGATTCGTTATTAGAAGCAAGTCAGTTTATTGAAACCATAGAAAAACGTCAAGGTTTAAAAGTTGCTTGTCTTGAAGAAATTGCTTTATATATGGGCTACATTAATAAAGAGCAAGTAAAAAAATTAGCAGAACCCCTTAAGAAAAATAATTACGGTCAATATTTATTAAGTTTGATAAAAGAATAAATATGATTTTTACAAAAACTGAAATTTCTGGAGTAGTAATTATCGAGCCAAAAATATTTAGAGATGAAAGAGGTTGTTTTTTTGAATCATTTAATCAAAAAGAATTCGAAGAAAATATACAAGAAATAAATTTTATTCAAGATAACGAATCAAAATCTACTAAAGGTGTTTTACGCGGATTACATTTTCAAACTCCACCTTATACTCAAGCAAAACTAGTTCGTTGCATACAAGGTAAAGTATTAGACGTTGCGGTTGATATTCGTAAGAATTCATTAACATACGGTAAACATGTAGCTGTAGAATTATCCGAAGAAAATAAAAAACAATTATTTATTCCAAAAGGGTTTGCACATGGTTTTATTGTGCTTTCTGAAACTGCTATTTTTGCGTATAAAGTTGATAATATTTATGCTCCTCAATGCGATTCTGGTATTCTTTGGAATGACGAAACATTAAATATCAACTGGAAAATAAATGATGATGAGGTTGTTTTATCATCAAAAGATGAAAAGTTATCTTCATTCATAGCGTTAGATTCTCCTTTTAATTATTAGTAAATTTGAAATTTACTTTTTGAACTCATCTATGAAAAATATATTAATAACAGGAGGAGCAGGATTTATAGGTTCACATGTTGTCAGATTATTTGTAAATAAATATCCTGATTACAATATTATAAATTTAGATGTTTTAACATATGCCGGTAATTTACAAAATTTAAGAGATGTTGAAAAAAAGCCTAATTACACTTTTGTTAAAGCAGATATTTGTGATTATCAAGAAATAGAAAAAATATTTTCAAAACATAAAATTGATTCAGTAATTCATTTGGCTGCAGAATCACACGTAGATCGTTCTATTGTTGATCCATTTTCTTTCGCGCGAACTAATGTAATGGGAACATTAAGTTTATTACAAGCTGCTAAAAAATATTGGAATAATGATTATATAGGTAAGTTATTTTACCATATTTCTACTGATGAGGTCTATGGTAGTTTAACTGAAGAAGGTTTCTTTACAGAGCAAACATCTTACGATCCACATTCGCCTTATTCTGCGTCAAAAGCTTCTTCAGACCATTTTGTAAGATCTTTTCAAGATACTTATGATATGCCGACTGTTATATCTAATTGTTCTAATAATTATGGGGCATATCAGTTTCCAGAAAAATTAATTCCGTTATTTATAAATAATATTTGTAATAATAAACCATTACCAGTATACGGAAAAGGAGAAAATATTAGAGATTGGTTGTTTGTTAATGATCACGCAAGAGCGATCGATATTATTTTTCATAAAGGTAAATTAGGTGAAACTTATAATATAGGTGGATTTAATGAGTGGAAAAATATTGATTTAATAAAAGTACTAATAAAAACTGTTGATAAATTATTAGGAAGAAAAGAAGGAACTTCAAACAGTTTAATTACTTATGTAGCTGATAGAGCTGGTCATGATTTTAGATATGCAATAGATTCATCAAAATTAAAAAATGAATTAGGTTGGGAACCATCTTTACAATTTGAAGAAGGAATAGAAAAAACCGTTAAATGGTATTTAGATAATAAAAATTGGATTGATAATGTGACGAGTGGAGATTATCAGAAATACAATAAAAGATATTTACAAGGAAAATAAAATAATTATGAAAAAAATATTAGTAACAGGAGGTTTAGGTTTTATTGGCTCTCATGCTGTTGTTGAGCTTCAAAATAAAGGGTATCATGTTCTAATTATTGATGATCTTTCAAATTCTAGAATAGAAGTTTTAGATAGTATAACTTCTATTACAGGAATTAAACCCGATTTCCATAAAATAGATTTACGAATAAAAAGTGATGTTCAAGATTTTTTCAAAAATAATACAATTGATGGAATTATACATTTTGCAGCTTTTAAAGCAGTTGGTGAAAGTGTAGAAAAACCTTTAGAATATTATGAAAATAATATTGGTAGTTTAGTTTACCTCTTACAAGAAATGCGTAATAGAAAAATTGATAATTTTATTTTTAGTTCATCATGTACTGTATATGGACAAGCTGATGAATTACCTATTACCGAAAAAGCTCCAATTAAACCTGCAGAATCGCCTTATGGGAATACAAAACAAATAGGGGAAGAAATTATTAAAGAAAGTTGTAAAGCATATAATTTAAATGCTATAGCATTGCGTTACTTTAACCCTATAGGAGCTCATAATAGTAATGAAATAGGGGAATTGCCTTTAGGAATACCACAAAATTTAATACCTTATGTAACTCAAACAGCTATTGGTATGAGGAAAGAGTTATCTGTCTTTGGAAATGACTATTCAACACAAGATGGAACTGCTATTCGAGACTATATTCATGTGGTAGATTTAGCCAAAGCACATGTGTTAGCAATGAAAAGATTATTAGAGAAAAAAAATAACAATAACTTTGAAACATTTAATGTAGGTACTGGTAAAGGTAGCTCAGTAATGGAAGTAATTAAAGCCTTTGAAAAAGTTTCAGGTAAACCATTGAATTATAAAATTGTTGATAGACGTAAAGGAGATATTACTGCTGCTTATGCAGATACAGCTTTTGCGAATGAATTTTTAGGGTGGAAAAGCGAAAAAACATTAGAAGAAGCCTTACTTTCTTCGTGGAAATGGCAACAAAAAATTAATAATGATTAAAAAATAAAAAAGCTCTAACAATTTTATTAGAGCTTTTTTATTTATTTAAGTCTTGTTAAGCTTAAGTCTTTATTATATTTTACAATAAACAAACCTTTATTTGTGCTCTTATTTTCGGAATAATCATATTTATTTTCTAACCTTAACGAAACACCATCTTTAAAAGTATCTGTTAAATCTTTACCAGATGCAAGTCTCATTAAAACATCGTATGTAATATCAAAACCTTTTATTGAATAATCAGAGGGTATAGTATTATTTTTAGTAAAATATTTTTTATTGAAAATTTTTACATCATCAGCAGAATCATCTGTATAAGTATCTGAAACGTAAGTAAAGTTAATACTAGCTAATTTATTATTTCCTTTATTATTGTAAGAATTGTTTTTCTCAACAGCAAAAACCTGAACTGTAATATCATCAGGTAAACCACTCATAGTACTTATTACATCAGCTATTGCTACATTATTATCAGACGTTACGATTACCCAGTTATGTTTTTTTGGATCCATTTTACTGTAATATAAATCACGTTTAATATAACCTTCCTCTGGTTTTAAAACATTGATGTTTTTTATAGAATCATGTTTTTTTAAACTATTAACTATACTGTTTATTTTAGAGTTTGAGTTAGCTTTACCATCACCTACAACAAATATTTCCTCTCCGTTATAAACTTCTTTTAAATAAGATGCTAAATATTTTGCATACGTTATTTTTTCAGGAGCAGATTTAATAAGTTTAGATGTTGAATTTTTCTCTAATTTATTTGAAAAGTGAGGGAATATAACAGGTGTATTTAATTTACGAGCAATAACTTCTGCTTTGTCAGAATAAAAAGGACCAATAACAACATCAGAATTTTCAAGTTTATCTTCGGTTAAAATAGTTGTAATATTTTTTCCTCTATTTCCAGTGTCAAAAACATTTACATTAACATTCACTCCTTGTTGTTGAATAGAATCTATGGCTATTTCTAGTCCTAAATAAAAATCAGTAACCATATTTGCAACTGATGCAAGCCTATTGTTTTTTTTATTAAAAATATCTTTAGCAGATATAGAATCATATTTTTTTGCTTCAAAAGGAAGTAAAATAGCTAAGTTTATAGATTTGTTTTCTTGAATACTATCTTTATAAAAAGTATAATTTTCATTAGGATTTACATCTTTAATTGGCTTTATTTTTAATAATTGATCAATAGCTAATTCGTTATCAACTATTCCTGGATGTTCAGGGTTTAAACGAATTAAATATTCTTTTGAGATGTTATAAAAACGAGTTAAACTAAATACAGTTTCTTTGCTTTTAACAGTATGGGTTAAATATTGTTTTAAAACTTCATCTTTATCAATAGTTATTGTTCTTTGTATTGACTTAACTTTTAATATTTGACCAATACTTAAGTCGTTACTTCTAATACCAGGAAACTCAGGATTCCATTTAATTAAATCGTCTTTACTAATATCATAAAGTTTTGTAATTCTGTAAACTGTTTCCCCTGCTTTTACTGTATGATTTTCAAATTCATAAATAGTTTTTTGGTAAACCTCATTATTTGCAGCCTCAGTGGTGTCATCTGTTATTTCTTTCTCAGTATTTTCAGAGTTAGTAATAATTTCTTCAGATGCATTTTCAGAAGAAGATGAAGAAGTTTCTTTTTTTATTTCAGGATTTGGTATAACAATTACAGTATTTGCATCAGGACGTCTACCAACATCAGGATTTAAACGTAATAAATCCTTTGTTTTCATATCCAATCGATTAGCAATATCTTTAATTGTTTCACCTTCTTGAACTTTATATGAGATATAACGCTTTTGTTGACCGCAAGATACAGCAAAAGTTAAAATAAAAATTAAAAATTGTAACTTCTTCATCTATGATATTTTATTATAAGGGATTTATTCCCATTCAATTGTAGCTGGTGGTTTAGAGCTAATGTCATAAACAACTCTATTAACACCTTTTACATTATTTATTATTTTATTGGATGTTTTTTGTAAAAATTCATATGGTAAATTAACCCAATCCGCCGTCATACCATCTGTACTTTCAACAGCTCTTAAAGCAACTACTTTTTCGTAAGTTCTTTCATCTCCCATAACTCCTACAGAATTTACTGGTAATAAAATAGCACCTGCTTGCCAAACTTTATTATATAAACCATCCTCTTTTAATCCGTTGATAAATACAGCATCAACTTCTTGTAATATACGAACTTTTTCTGCTGTTATATCACCAAGAATTCTTATTGCTAAACCTGGGCCTGGAAATGGATGACGACCTAATAATTCGGCATCTATACCCATTGATTTTCCTACACGACGAACTTCATCTTTAAAAATCATTCGTAAAGGTTCTACAATCTTAAGTTTCATAAAATCAGGCAATCCACCTACGTTATGATGACTTTTAATAGTTGCTGAGGGCCCTCCATTAACAGAAACAGATTCAATTACATCTGGGTAAATTGTACCTTGTGCTAACCATTTTGCATCTTCTATTTGGTTTGCTTCATCATCAAAAACATCAATAAAAACTTTACCAATAGCTTTACGTTTTGCTTCAGGATCACTTAATCCTGCAAGTTCATTCAAGAAACGTGCCGAAGCATCAACCCCTTTAACGTTTAAGCCCATACCTTCGTACTGTTTTAATACATCGGTATATTCATTTTTACGTAATAAACCATTATTAACAAAAATACAGTGTAGGTTACTACCAATAGCTTTGTGTAATAATACTGCTGCTACTGTAGAGTCTACTCCACCAGACAATCCTAAAACAACTTTATCATTTCCAACCTTAGCTTTAATATCTGCTACAGTTTCGTCAACAAATGAATCTGGAGTCCAAGTCTGTGCTACTTCTGCTATATTAACTAAAAAGTTTTCTAATAATTGTTTACCGTCAGTAGAATGATAAACCTCTGGATGAAATTGAATAGCATAGGTAGTTTCCCCTTCAATTTTATAAGCAGCGTTTTCTACATCATGAGTACTTGCTAATAAAGTTCCACCAGTTGGTAACTCTTTAATAGTATCTGAATGACTCATCCAAACTTGACTGCCTTTAGAAATATTAGCGAAGAACTCTTCACCTTCTTTTACAAAAGATAAATTAGCTCTACCATATTCACGAATGTTTGATGGAGCTACCAATCCTCCAGAAAAATGAGCTAAATACTGTGCGCCATAACAAACTGCTAACACAGGTTTTTTACCTCTAATTTCTGATAAATCAGGATGTAAAGCATCTTCTGATCTTACAGAGTTTGGACTACCTGATAAAATTACAGCTTTAAAATCTTTTAAGTTTTCCGGTATTTTGTTATACGGATGAATTTCACAATAAATGTTTAATTCTCTTACTCGGCGTGCAATAAGTTGCGTGTATTGCGATCCGAAATCTAAAATAAGTACGTTGTGTTGTTGCATGTGCAAAAATAATACTTACATTTTAGAATAACGACATCAATTTTATGATTTTTTCAATGAATTTTAATAGCGATAAACAACTGCGTTTATATTCATTCCAGCACCTACAGATGCTAATATAATTACATCACCTTTTTTTACTTCTTGGTTTTCTATTTTACCTTTTAAAACTAAATCTAACAATGTAGGTACTGTTGCTACTGAACTATTCCCTAATTTATGAATACTCATAGGCATTATTCCTTCAGGGATTGGTTTTTTGTACAATCTATAAAAACGTTTAATAATCGCTTCATCCATTTTTTCATTAGCTTGATGGATGAACACTTTTTTTACATCATTAATATCAATTCCGCTTTTATCTAAGGCAGACTTCATTGCTTTAGGAACATTATTTAAAGCAAATTCATAAATTTTACGACCGTGCATTTTTATATAACGTACGTCTTTATCTAATTTTTGATTGTTAGAGTTTCCAAAAAATAAAAAATAAGCTTCTTCTTTAGTAAAGGACTGAGAAGCGTGACTTAGAATACCACTATTTATATTTTTATCTTCTACATGTTCTAAAATACATGCTCCAGCACCATCACTATATATCATAGAGTCACGATCATATATATCTACAACTCTTGATAGGGTTTCGCTACCAATTACCAAGCACTTTTTTGCGATTCCAGCTTTTATAAAAGCCTGTGCTTGAATAATACCCTCTACCCAACCAGGACAACCAAATAAAATATCATAAGCAATACAGTCAGGGTTTTCTATTTGAAGTAAATGCTTTACTCTACTAGCCAAACTAGGTAATGTGTCTGCTTGAATAGCACCTTGTTTTACATCTCCAAAATTATGAGCAAGTATTATATAGTCTAATTCTTCAGGATTAATTCCTGAATTTTCAATTGCTTTTTGAGCAGCAAAAAAAGCTAAATCAGATGATTTATATTCTTTCTTAGCATAACGACGCTCTTCAATACCAGTAATTGATTTAAATTTTTCAATAATAACATTGTTGGCACTGTCAAAATCTGTTCCATCAGCATTTATAAAAGAACTATCTAAGAATTGATTGTTATCTTTTTTTATTGAGGGGATAAAAGAACCTGTTCCAGTAATTACAGCACCAGCCATTGAATTATTATTTTGAAATTGAAATACAAATAAACCTTTTTTTTAAACTTTAAAGGGCTTAATTCCAGTCAATTTTGAATTATTACAGAATTCTTAATATATGGCTATTTAAATACTGTTTATTGAAAAAAAGAGTTTTTTTTTGATTTTTCCATAAGTGTATTTTACAAATAACAGCTATCGAAAGAAAAAGGTAATAGTGAAAGTAAAGATTCTGTTTTTATAATTTTTCCAACTTCTCCCATAAAAATTATTTCAATAGGTTCTTTTTGGTTTATTTCATATTCAGAAAGTGTTTGTCTACAAGCGCCACATGGACCGACAGGTTTATTAACAGTTGATGTTTTTGAAGCAGCGGTTATTGCTATTTTTTTTACTTTCATGTTTGGATATTCTGAGCTAGCTTTCCATATTGCAACTCGTTCTGCACACATACCAGAAGGGTAAGCAGCATTTTCTTGATTATTTCCTAAAATAATTTCACCATTATCTAATATTAAAGCTACCCCAACATTAAATTTTGAATAAGGAGCATATGCTTTTTTACGAGCCTCAATGGCTTTATTCATTAATAATTGATCGTTAGATGATAGTTGTGAAAACTCATCGAACATTATTGCAGAAGTACTAATATTTATTTTTTCATATGTAAAAATAGTGGTCAAAAAAAGCAGTCTAGAAAGACTGCTTTTTGTATGCTACGAATTTATTAAAAAAATCTGATTTTTAATAATCTTCATAAATTTCTCCTAAATCAAATGATAAAGAGAAACGTAAGGTATTTTCTAATGGGTTATTTACTGCTGATGTATTTACCAAGTATGATAAATCTAATGTAAATGCTTTGGCCGAAAAACCTGTACCTAATGTTAAGAATTGTCTTTGACCTTTTTCTTCGCTTTCATGAAAGTAACCAGCTCTAAGAGCGAAAGCATTATTATACATATATTCAGTACCTAATGCCCAAGTAGTTTCTTTTAATTCTTCACTAAAGCTTCTATCTCCTAAAGAAGTAAACATTCCTTCGAACCAGCTTCTTGAATTAAGAGGTCCGCTTGAAGGAACTAATAATTTTGTAAATTCTAAATTAAGACCAAAAATGTTTTTGTCATCTAATATAAAATCAAACCCACCACCTAGTTTAGCGTTTGTTGGGATAAAATTTTCAGTACCAGCTTCATATTCTACCTTTGGTCCAATATTAGCAATGTTAAAACCTAAACGATAACGTCCGTTAAAATTACCATAATTTTGTTCATCAGATTGATAATATCCTGAAATATCAACAGCAAATGAATTTACTGCTTTTAAGCTATTATCATTAGTAACACCTAAGTTAGAATTTATGTATTTTAAACCAACACCCATAGAAAATTTCTCGCTTAATTTCATAGAGTAAGTTCCTGTAATAGCAAATTCACTTGGGTTTATTGTTCCTGTACTAACAACAGGATTATTTGGGTCGTTGGTTAATTGGTTTGTAGATATTTTTCCTAATGAAAAATATTTAACATCAACACCCCAGGCAGCACTTTCTTTAAATTTATTAATGTAAGAAGCATTACCTACAAATATATCGTCAGTTAAATTACGTAACCAAGGTGTGTAATTTAAACCAATGCTTATTTTATTTTGATTAAACGCTGTTTTAGCCGCATTATGAAAAATAGAAAAAGCATCTGATGAAGTAGCAACCCCAATATCTCCCATTCCTCCCGCACGAGCGTCAGATGATATTAATAAAAAAGGAGTAGCGGTTGTTTGTGCTTTGATTTGAAGGGCAAAACATGCAAAAAACAATAAAAATGATAATTTTTTCATGTAAATATTTAATTATTTAGTTTGGCAAATATATAATTTTCTTAAAAAGTATAGCAAAATTACTATCTAGAAAATCAATTACTTACACGATAACGACGTAAATATTTTTTTATTATATTGTTTCAATATTTTTATTTTTTTTACTTAAAAATGAACTCTTAAGTGTATTAATAATTGAAAATAATAAAAAATAGACTAAAATATTTTAATCTTTTTCTTAGTTTCGTAATACTAAAGTTAGATAATTCACGTTAATTATCTTGCAAGCGGAGATTATATATGTAAATAGTATCTATATATTAGTTGCAATAAATTATAAATATTGTAAATTGCGACACCCTTAAAAACAGTAAAAAGCACATGAAAAGTACGTTTAAAATATTAGGTTTATTAGCAATCACAGGTTTACTACTTACTTCTTGTAAAAGTAATAGTAGAGGAGGTTCAGGTAAATCGTCGCTAACAGGTTGGAATTTTAATGATCCGAATTATGGAGGCTATTTAAAAGGTAAATATAAAGAAGGTCAAGATGCTCCTCCAGGTATGGTTCATATAGAAGGAGGTAGTTATACTATGGGATTGGTACAGGATGATGTAATGTTTGATTGGAATACAACGCCTAAGAAAATGCATGTTCGCTCATTTTACATGGATGAGAAAGAAGTTACGAATGCAGAATATGGATTATTCATGCAGTATACCAAAGATGTATTTCCTCCAGATGAACCACAATTTAAGAATATATACACATCAATTTTACCAGATACACTTGTGTGGAGAAAAGGATTAGGTAACACCAATTTATTATCAGAAAGTTATTTAAGACATCCATCTTATGCAGAATATCCTGTTGTAGGGGTTAGTTGGTTACAAGCTAATAAATATTGTAAGTGGAGAACAAATGCTGTGAATTTAAAAATTTTAATGGATAAAGGTGTTATAACAAACATTTTTAAAGAAGATTCATTAAGTTTTAAAGGTAAAAACAATTTTGATACTGATACTTATTTAACGAATCCTTATGCTTTATTTGATGGAGATTCTACAATTTATAAAAAAGGAATTCCTTTACCAAGAAAAAAAGGAGAGCCTAAACCAGGAAAAGATGAATTTTCAGGGAGACAGGTAACATCATCTGATGGTATCTTATCACAGAAGTTTAGACTTCCAACAGAAGTTGAATGGGAGTATGCAGCAAAAGCTATTTTTGAAAACCGAGAATATAATAATATTAGAGGAAGAAAGAAATATGCATGGGATGGAAAGTATACTCGTGATAGAGATAAACGTAGAAGAGGAGATCAGTTAGCTAACTTTAAGCAAGGAAAAGGGGATTATAGTGGTATTCCAGGTTGGAGTAGTGATAATGCCGATATTCCTAATGCAGTTCAGAGTTATCCTCCAAATGCCTTTGGTCTTTTTGATATGTCTGGTAATGTAGCCGAATGGGTAGAAGATGTTTATAGACCAATTATCGACTCTGAAGCAAACGATTTTAATTATTTTAGAGGTAATGTATTTACCAAAAAATTAATAGATCAAAACGGCAAAGTAGTTATAGTCGGTGATGAAATGGGAGATGTAGAATATGATACTTTAGAAAATGGAAGGATAATTCCTAGAGATTTACCAGGAAGTGTTAGATATATTCCTATCACAAAAGAAGATACCTACATGAGAAGGAATTATAATTTAGCTAATAATTCTAGTTTAGGTGATGGGGATCAAGCTTCATCTAAATATTATAATTTAGATAAAGATCAATTAAGTCGTTCTTCAAGAATGTATAATTCTCCTCAGAAACCTGAAGCAGAAAAAGATTCTTTAGGAAATGTAATTAACAATTATAAATATGATGGTAAAACAAGAACAACTTTAGTAAGTGATAAATCTAGAGTTTATAAAGGCGGTTCTTGGGCTGATAGAGAATATTGGTTAGATCCAGCACAAAGAAGATATTTTCCAGAATATATGGCTACTAATTTTATCGGTTTTAGATGTGCTACTGATAAAATGGGACCAATGAGATTAAATAAAAGAAAAACAGCAACACCTAAGTTTACTAAGAGAAGAAGGTAATTCTTTCCTAAAAATAAATTTATATAAAAACAACCTCATTGATTTATTAATGAGGTTGTTTATTTTTACCGCATGAAAGTAGAAAATTTACACAAGTTATTTTTAAAAAGTTTTTTAGTTGATACTGATACAAGAAACATTAGAGAAAACTCTATTTTTTTTGCATTAAAGGGTGATAACTTTAATGGGAATAAATTTGCTGAACAAGCCATAAAAAGCGGAGCTTCTTTTGCTGTTATTGATGATGAACAATTTAAAATTTCAGATAAATTTATTTTAGTAGATGATGTGTTAATTACTTTACAGAATCTAGCTAATTATCATAGAGATTATTTAAATATACCAATATTAGCGCTAACAGGTAGTAATGGTAAGACTACAACTAAAGAGCTTATTAATGCTGTGTTGAGTTCAAAATATATAACTACAGCTACTAAAGGAAATTTAAATAATCATATAGGTGTACCTCTAACATTGTTATCGATGAACAAAGATACGGAGATAGGTATTGTAGAAATGGGGGCGAATCATCATAAAGAAATTTCTTTTTTATCAAATATGACAAATCCAGACTTTGGTTATATAACTAACTTTGGAAGTGCCCACTTAGAAGGTTTTGGTTCTTTAGAAGGAGTAATTAAAGCTAAATCTGAATTGTATGACTTTTTACGTAATAATGAAAAGAAAGTTTTTGTGAATTCTAGTGATGATATTCAATTAGAAAATACAGAAAATATCAATAGAATTATATTTGATGATTCATTAAAGTTTATAGAAGCTAATCCGTTTGTTAAATTGCTATATAAAGGCATTGAAATATCAAGTAAATTAATAGGTTCTTATAATTATACTAATATTGCAGCAGCTATAACTATTGGAGATTATTTTGATGTATCTAAAGAAAAAATAAAACAAGCTATAGAAAGTTATTTACCATCTAATAATAGATCTCAGATTATTCAAACAAAAACTAATAAGATTATTTTGGATGCATATAATGCTAACCCTACTAGTATGAAAGCAGCTTTGGATAGTTTTAAATTACTTAATAGCCCAAATAAAGTAGTAATTTTAGGAGATATGTTTGAATTGGGAACTTATAGTGACATTGAACATCAGAAGTTTGCTGATTATCTATCAAACGCTGGTTTTGATAAAGTTTTATTATTGGGAGATAATTTTTATAAAACTAAAACACAAAGTTTAAAATTCTCTAATTTTAATGATTTAAAAAATTATTTAGTAAAAAACTCTATAAAAGACAGTACAATTTTAATAAAAGGATCTAGAGGTATTGCATTAGAAAGAGTTGTAGAACTATGTTAGATTAATTTTTTATGATATTCAACTAAATTATCTATTGGACGTTGAATAACATTGGTGATATATAAATTATTTTTCAAAGCTACTTTTTCTAAGATTTCTCTAAAATTGAAAGCTATTGAACCGATAAAATAAATTGGAGTATCCTTTCCTTTTTTGTATGGAAGTATTCGATATTTAAAAAACTCTTGAAAACCCTTTTTTATGATTTTTTTTATAAATTTTTCATCTTTATGTAGAAACATAAATTTAGAAAATGCAGCTAAGTACATATTTGGATTTGGTTTTCTATATAAATTCATTTTAATATAATCTACATCTAAATTGAAGTTAGTTTCAAAAGACTTAGCAATTTTATCAGGCATTTTTTTATAAAAATAACTATTTAAAAGAATCTTACCGAAATAATTACCACTAGCTTCATCCATTATTGTATAACCTAAAGAAGGGGTAATTGTTTGTGTTTTATAGCCATTATAATAACAACTATTTGACCCTGTTCCTAAAATACATACAATAGCAGGTTTATTATTTGACGATGCGTATACGGCAGCTAACATATCTTCAGATACATTGATTACTGCGTTTATAAATATTGATTGTAATATATTAGTTAAAATACTATTAGCTTTTAAACTTCCACAACCAGCTCCATAAAAATGAATTTCATCAATAGATTCTCTAATACTATTAAGTTCAATTGTGTTTAGTATTCTACTTAATAATTCTTCCTTTGAAATAACGCTAGGGTTTAAACCTAAAGTTTTTATTCTAAATACTTCAAGTTTGTTCTTATTTAGAGCTACCCAATCTGTTTTTGTAGAACCTCCATCAGCTATTAATATCATTTAATTATATTTATTTTCAAATATATACTATCGCATTTACTTGTACAATATAGGTGCTCTTTTTGAAAAGATTTATAAACATTAAGTTTAAGTAAAATATTAATGTAATTTTGTTTGATATTAATGTAATTAAACAAAGTATGTTTTTTTTTAAGAAGAAAGAAATTCCTTTAAATGAATTTTTTCCAAATGGTTTTGTAGATATACATTCTCATTTGTTACCAGGAATTGATGATGGAGCTAATAATATTGAAGATTCTATTTCTTTAATTTCAAAAATGTATTCATATGGAATAAAAAATTTTGTTACCACTCCACATGTATTAGGAGATGTTTATCCTAATTCAAGTGAAATTATTTTAAGTAAACTAGAAGAGGTTAAGCAAGAATTAAATAATCAAGGTTTTATAGATGTTAATATTAGAGCTGCTGCAGAATATATGATGGATGAGCGTTTTGTTGAAAGATTACAGTCAAATGATATTTTGACTATAAAAAACAACTTTATATTAGTTGAAATGTCTTATTTTAATGCGCCTTATAACTTATATGATGTTCTATTTGAAATTCAGTTAAAAGGATATAAGCCAATATTAGCTCATCCAGAGCGTTATGCTTTTTATCATAATGATTTTGAAAATTTTTATAAATTAAAAAAAGCAGGATGTGTTTTTCAATTAAATCTTTTGTCATTAACAGAACAATATGGTAAAGGCGTACAAAAAACAGCACAGAAATTATTAAAAGAAAATTTGTATGATTATGTTGGAACTGATACGCATCATCACAATCATTTAAATTTACTTAAAAAAATTGGGAACAATAAAATAAAGAAACAAATAGAACATTTATTAATTAATAATAAAAAGTTTATATAATAAAAAAGAGAAGATTTTAAAATCTTCTCTTTTTTTATATTTAACTAAATATTTTTTTATACCAAGGTTTATTATCTTCTTCAGGAATACCATAACCATAACCATAACCATAGCCGTAACCATAACCATAACCTCTGTTTAAATCGGTGTCATTTAAAACAATAGCTAGGTTAGGTAATTTATTATCCTTGTATAATGTTTGTGGAACAACTAACATACGTTTATCTAAATAATTTGCTCTAGTTACATAAAGTACCATATCTGCATATTTAGAAATTAACAAGGTATCAGTCACTAAGTTTACAGGAGCAGTATCAATTATAACATAATCATATGTGTTTTCTAACTCTGTAAATATAGTTTGAATTCTATCTGTCATTAATAATTCAGCGGGATTAGGAGGAATAACACCTGATGCAATAATATCTAAATTAGGTATTTCATCAATATTGAATTTTAACGAATCTAAAGTTAAACTTTCATTTGTAATGAAATTAGTAATTCCTTTTCTATCTGGAATCTCAAGGTATTCAGTGATTTTAGGTGCTCTTAAGTCCATTCCAGCTAAAACAACTTTTTTTCCAGATAAAGATAAAGAAGCAGCTATATTTATAGAGGTAAAAGATTTACCTTCTCCACTAGTAGTTGATGTGACAAATATTGTTTTACCTAGCTTATTATCCTTTTTAGGAAGAACAAAATCTAAATTAGTTCTAATTAACCTAAAAGCTTCAGCAGTACTTGATCGAGCAGAAGAATTTATTACAATTTTTTGCTTAGTTTCAGAGTGAGGAATATCACCAAGAAATGGAATTGTAGTTAGTTCTTCAATATCTTTTTTAGTGTGAACTTTAGTATCTAAGAGGTCTCTTAGATATATAATAATAAAAGGTATAATTACCCCCAATAATAATGCTGCTAGATAAATAATTTTCTTTTTTGGGCTGACTGGTATTCCAGAACTGTAAGCTTTATCGATTATTTTAGCATTAGGTACAGCAGTAGCTGTAAGAGAAATAGCAGTTTCTTCTTTTTTCTTTAATAAATAAGAGTATAAACCTGCTATAATTTCTTGTTGACGCGCAATATCTAAAAACTCTCTTTCTTTAGAGGGTATTGAAGATATTTTTGAATTAAATCTACCAGATTCACGACGTAATGTGTTTACTTTAGATTGAAGAGATGAAACAGTATTATTTAAACTTCTTGATAAAGAATTTTTAAGGCTATTTATGTTTTCTTTAACTTCAATAAGAACAGTGTTTTTAGAACCTGCACTTTTTTCTAAACGTTTTAATTGAGAAATTAATTGATTATATTCAGCAATAGACTTACCAATATTAGGGTCAGATAAACCTAAGTTTGCAGGTAAGTAATCGGAGTTATTTAATTCTCTAGTTAAAGACTTTGCTAGACTAAGCTCATTATTAGCCTCTATTAGTAATTTTCTGTTTTCAGAATTTGTTTTAAGAGTTAGTTCAACTTCAGAAGTTATATCTGTTATGTTATTTTTGTTTTTAAATTGTTCAACACTACCGTCAATTTTACCAAGTTCTGAACCAATACTTTTTAAACGCTCAGTTATGAAAGTGTTTGTCTTTTCAGAAACAATCTTTTTATCTTTAATGGCATCTGAATTGTATTGAGAAATCAATTCATCAATAACATCCTCAGCCTTTTCTTTTATAGTAGAATTTAAAGTTATTTTTAGGACACTAGATTTTTTGCTTAAAGGAGAAACATTTATGCCTTTTCTGTAGTAGTCGATTGTTTTGTCTAAGTTATTAACAGTAATTTTAATATTTTGGTTTAAATTGCTTTCATTAAAAAATGTAGTTTTAATTATTTTAAAACGACC
>CAZCHR010000026.1:0-20249 GCA_964498665.1 uncultured Tenacibaculum sp.
CTATAATTAACTTCAACAGAATCGCTATATTGAACTTTACCTCCATCTTTTAATTTAGTAATTCCTTTAGGTGCAACTACATTTTTGTTTTCGTCGATTATTTGAATATAAACAGATTTATCTCCGGCAGAAGTTATTGGGTTTTCTAATAAATCAAAATTAACTTTAAAAGCATCTGTTCTACTTGATCGAGATGTTGAAGTTAATTTACCGCTGCTACGTTCTTTCATAGCAATAACTTTTACAGGTGAAGTTTTAATAATGCCTCCGATAGCTACTTTTTCCTCTAGGTCTTTTTGTTTTACTTCTAGTTTCTGATATTTTTTAGTTAAAGCAACATTAATTGTTTCTTTTTGTTTTAAAATTTCATTTGCTACTAGGTTGTCTTGAGAAAGTTGATCGTTGGCAGTATTTAATGAATCTACTCTAATAAATAATTTTTTATTTTCACGCTCTAAGCTGGCAATTTTTTTTCGATACTTTCTAATTAAACTATAATTATCGTGCCTTATGTTTTTAATAGAGTCACGAAGGTTTTGCATTTTAGTTAGTTCGATCTGAAGTCTTTTAGAAATGCGTTTTTTACGAACAACTACATCGGTATAATCTTTAATTATTTCATCTAATTCTTTTTCTAAATCGGCTTTCTCATCTTTAAATATTTTTTGAAGATCATCATACTGACTAGATTTTTGAAAAGAATATAGGGTTAAAAACAAAGAAAGTATTAAAAGGAATACTACTAATATGTTTTTTGCTTTTTTAGAATTCATTATTATGGGGGATTAGAGAGGTTAGTATTTATTTTATATCATTAATTTATTATCTAAGTTTCACATTAGTATTGCCAGAATATACACCATCAACATAAATAAGAATTTTATAAATCCCTTTATTAATACTATCTCTATTAACTTTTATTAAAGAAATAATTGATAATTGTTTGTTGTTGTAATCGGTAGCTAATACATCACTATATAGGATTTTTTTATTATTTTTTAATCTTACTCGCTTTTTGGGCGAAATAACTTTGTTGTTTTTGTCTGTAATTTGAATATAAATTGGTTTATTTCCTGAAGATATAATTTTATTTTCTAATAAATTAAATTCAACTTTAAAAGCATCTGTTTTTTTAGATCTAGATGTTGATGTATGTCTTCCGCTACTCTTTTTTTTCATAGCGATCGCTTTAATATCTGAAATTTCAATAATTTCGGCAGTAGCTATTTTTTTACTTAAAACTTTTTTTTCTTGATTTAAAAAGTGATTTTTATATTTTAATTTATTGTTTAAATCTTCTTTTGTAATTAAAATTCCTTTAACACTATCGTTTTTTGATGTTAATTGATTGTTGATTTTAAAAAGAGAATCAACTTGTGTAAAAAGCTTTTTATTTTGCTCAGTTAAATTATAAATTCTCTTTTTGTATAAACGTATAAGATTGTAATCTGTAACTTTTAAATTATGTATTGTATCTCTTAACTTTATTATTTTATGAAGTTCATCTCTTAATTTTAAAGAGATTTCATTCTCATTATAGCTAGCTTTTTCATATTCTTTAATTAGGGTGTTTAATTCTCCTACCAATTCTTTTTTGTCTAATTCAAAAACGTCTTTTAATTCGTAGTAATCTTCAGCATTTTGGTAAGATAAATAACCAATAGCTACTATTAAAAGCAATAAAAAGGCTACTAAGCCATTATTTTTAAATTTAGTAAAAGGAATCATCATTTGGGGTACTGACAATTAATAGGTGTTCTCTGCTAAGATACTAATTTTTAGAACATTTGTATACGAATGCAGGGGGGAAGTTAAAAGGCTCAAAGTTTAAAGTAATGTTGTTTCCAAATACTTCTTTTAATTTCTTGTAATATGATAAACTGTATTGATATTGAATAAACTGTCCTTTTTGTTTTAAGAAAGCATAACTTTCTGACAATATAGTATCAGAAATCTCATTTGGTATAATACTTAAAGGTAAGCTAGATACAATACAGTCAGCCTTGTTAAAGCCTAGTTTTAAAATTTCTTCTTTAATGTTTTCAGCAGATGCTTTTAGAACAATTAATTGAGGATGATTGATTTTTTTCAATTCATCATAAAAAGCGTCGTTAATTTCAAAACAAACTAAAATACTATTTGCAGGTAATTTATTTAAAATATTATGAGTTATAGCTCCATTTCCAGGTCCTAATTCTACAACAAGTTTTATGGCTTTAAAATCTATTCCTTTTAGCATTTTTTTAGCTAAAAATTTAGAACTTGGTACAACAGTACCAGATGTTTTATAGTTTTTTACAGCTTCTTTAAAAAAGTTAAACTTCTTACTCAAAATGTTTTAGATGTTATTTTTGTATCTTTCTATTAAAATTTGCTTGTAAAGATGCGATTTTTAAAAGATATATTCTATTTATTTTATCCAAAGTTATGCATTAATTGTGGACTAACCTTATTGCAAAACGAAGAATATTTGTGTTTGAAATGTGTAAGTGATTTACCTATTGTTGATAATAATGAATATGAAAACACTAAACTAGAATCCATTTTCTATGGTAAAATACCGATAGGAAAGGTTCGATCGTTTTTATATTATCAAAAACATGGAGTTACTCAAAAGTTAATGCACCAATTAAAATATAAAAATCAACCAGAAATAGGAAAATATTTAGCTAATTGGTTTGGTGAAAATCTGAAAAACTCAAATACTTTTAGTAATGTAGATTATATAATTCCTGTTCCTTTACACTCTAAAAAACTTAAAAAAAGAGGTTATAATCAGGTTACCGAATTCGGAAAAGAATTAAGTGAAATTTTAAGTATCCACTACAAACCTAATATTTTAATAAGAACATCAGCAACAAAAACGCAAACATTAAAGCAGCGTTTTGAAAGGTTTTCTAATAATAAAACAAAATTTAATTTAACAGATAAAGAATTATTTAAAAACAAACATGTTTTATTAATTGATGATGTTATAACAACAGGTGCAACTATCGAAAATTGTTGTAATGAACTTTTAAAATCTGAAGGAATAACAATAAGTATAGCTACTATGGCGTATACCTTAAGAAGGTGATTTTATTCATCAATATTTTACTACTTTTGATGTTGTATTTTAAATATCAATTTGTGAAAAATATACACATTGTTTTAGTTGTTCTATTTTCTGTTATAATAGTTAGTTGTGCTCGTAAAGGTAGACCAGAAGGAGGACCTAAAGATGAGGATGCTCCAATTATGATGACTGCTAAACCTCCTAATGAAACCATTAACTTCGATAAAAAAAATATCAGAATTTATTTTGATGAATATATAGTTCTAAAAGACTTAACAAAACAATTAGTTGTTTCTCCGCCGTTAAAAAATCCACCTATAATTACACCACAAGGTACTGCGAGTAAATATATAAATATAGAAATTTTAGATACTTTAAGAACAAATACAACTTATACATTTAATTTCGGAAATTCTGTTCAAGATAATAATGAAAACAATAAGTTAGAAAGTTTTAAATACGTTTTTTCAACAGGAAATTATATCGATTCTTTAACTGTTAAAGGAAACGTGTCGGAAATGTTTAAAAGAGATAAAGTGAAAGAAATTGGTGTTTTACTATATCGATTAGATAGCACGTACAACGATTCGATTATTTATAAACAAAAACCAAACTACGTAACAAGTACTTTAGATTCTACTAGTTTCGAATTCACAAATTTAAGTGCTGGTAAATACTTAATGTTAGCATTAAAAGAATCGGCAAACGATTTTATATTTAATAGTAAAACCGATAAAATAGGTTTTTTAGCAGATACAATCTCATTACCAAAAGATAGTTTAGTTTTAAATCCAATTAGAATTTTTAAGGAAATACAACCCTATAAATTTAAAAGAGGAAAAGAAGTAAAAAGAGGAAAAATTCAATTTGGATTTGAAGGAGAGCAAAAAGACATGAAAGTTAGTTTATTATCTAATGTTCCTGAATCGTTTAAATCTTTTACTCAGTTTGAAAAAGATAAAGACACGCTAAATTATTGGTATACTCCAATAGAGCAAGATTCTTTAAATTTTACGGTAAGTAATGAAATTTTTTTAGATACAATAACGGTTCGTTTACGTAAAAAAAAGATAGATTCTTTATCAGTGTCTTCTAGTTTGAGTAGAACACTACACTTAAACGACACCTTGTTTTTAGAAAGTAATAATCCAATTATTACAGTTGATAAGTCTAAATTTTCATTGGTAGATAAAGATACAGTTGATGTTGATTTTGAATTAAAAAAACAAGATATTAATAAATTGGCTGTTTTATTTAAGAAAACACCAAAAATGGATTATAAATTCAATGTATACCCAAAAGCGTTGATTGATTTATATGAAACCACCAATGACACATTGAATTATAAATTTAATATTCTTACTATTGAAGATTATGGAAGCATTGTGTTAGAGGTTAAAAAAGAAACAGAATATCCAGTAATACTTCAGCTTTTAGTAAAGGATAAAGTAGTGAAAACGAAATATATTTCAGTATCTAAAAAAGTTGAGTTTAATCTTTTAGAACCAAAAGAATATACGGTTAGAGCTATTATTGATGAAAACAATAACAACGTTTGGGACACAGGTAATTTCTTATTAAGAAAACAACCAGAACAAGTAGTTTATTTTGAAGAACCTTTTAAGTTAAGGGCTAACTGGATACAAAATGAAACGTTTGTTGTTAGATAGTTTTTTATATAATTTATCATGAAAAAAGAAATTTTAAATAATTTACAGAAACTATATAATGAATCTTTTTCTTTCGTAGAGGGAGCAACCGTTGAGAGAATAATAACAAATTATATTAATGAAACTAATCAAGATTATCTAAACATTGGAATTACAAACTATTTGAGTGATGAAGAACCAATAGAGTTAAGTAAGTTAAAGGAAAATATTGAGTTACAAAGAAGTTTTAATAAAGCAATTAAACTAGATATTGATGAAGATAGGGTAGTTTTAAAATTTAAAGATGATTTACGTAAAGCTTTTTCTGAAATAAAATTAAAGTTTGAAACTCAAGAAAAAGGAATAAAAAATCAAGTTATATTTTTGGAATATGATTTTTTACCAATCGCATCAATATCAGGTTATAGTAAAGGGAAATATCCAATATTAAAAAAACCAGAGTATTTAGAGTTTTATCCGAAAGAAGAAGTTTACGTAAGTATTGATAAAGTTGATTATAGTTTAGCATGGAGAGATCTTATTTCTTTGAATAATATTATAGAGAAATATGAAATTGAAGATTGTGTTTTTGAATCTGAAATTTATATAGCATTAAATAATTCATTTATCTTTAAAACATATATTTTGCTACATAAAGCTTTTAAAGAACTTGATTCAGAAATATTTGATGGAATAGAAATTAATAAGCCTTTAATGATTTATGGTAATAAGCATGATTGTGAAACGATGAATATTTATGCCTTTGAGTAATTAACATGAATATTACTTTAAATAAGGAATATATTAAGGAATTTCTCCCTTTTTTAGAATATAAACTTTATGTAAATATTATATATCATTTTAGGAACTTTTACCAACTAGCCGAAGGAGAAAACAAAAAATCGGTAGGGTTATCGATATCATATAAATATTGAAAACCTCTCGATTCTTTTTTGCAAAATGGCTCTATAAGATTCACCATATTTATGAAGCCTCTTAAGGTAAGAATACAGTAAAAGGTTTGATTGTCTTCACTAAGTATCCCTTCATCAGATTTAAATAAACCTAAAATTAAATTACAATTTCGAGGTTTTATAAAGTCTATTTCCGAAAGGTTTAAACGTTGTTTTTTGTTAATAATAACATCTTCAATTAACTCTTTAAACTTTATAGCTTCTGCTTTATTAAAATTATATAAACGAACAATGTTTTCATCAAGTCCGTTTACATCTTCTATATAATCTAACTCCATTTTTTAATGTGCTTCTAACCAATTTTCACCTAAACCAACTTCAACATCTAACGGAACGCTCATTTTAAAAGCATTTTCCATTTCTTCTTTAATAATTGGTTTAATAGTTTCTAATTCGTCTTTGTGTGTGTCAAAAACCAATTCATCATGTACTTGTAATAACATTTTCGATTTAAAGTTTTCTTTTTCAAATCGATTGTAAATATTAATCATTGCTAATTTTATAATATCAGCAGCAGAACCTTGAATTGGGGCATTTACAGCATTTCGTTCGGCAGCGCTACGCACAATAGCATTACGAGAATTGATGTCTTTTAAATATCTACGACGACCTAAAACCGTTTCTACATATCCGTTATCACGAGCAAAATCAACTTGAGCAGCCATGTAATTTTTTAATTTTGGATAAGTCTCATAATAAGTGTCTATTAATTCCTTAGCTTCTTTACGAGATAAATCTGTTTGGTTACTTAAACCAAAAGCAGAAACTCCATACACAATACCAAAGTTTACTGTTTTAGCATTACTACGTTGCTCGCGAGTAACTTCATCAATCGGAACATTAAATACTTTTGCAGCGGTAGAAGCGTGAATATCCTCTCCGTTTTGAAAAGCTTTAATCATTGTTTCTTCTTCGCTTAAAGCAGCAATAATCCTCAATTCTATTTGAGAATAATCGGCAGCTAGTAACACGTGGTTTTTATCTCTAGGGATAAAAGCTTTACGAACTTCTTGTCCACGTTTTGTACGAATAGGAATGTTCTGTAAATTCGGATTATTAGAGCTTAATCGACCCGTTGCAGCAACCGCTTGCGCATAAACTGTATGAACTCTTTTGGTTTTAGGGTTAATTTCGTTTGGAAGTGCATCAACATACGTGCTTTGTAGCTTTTTATATTGACGATATTCTTGTATGTCTCTAATTATTTGATGGTCTTTTGCTAAAGAAGATAAAATATCTTCGCTAGTTTTATATTGACCTGTCTTTGTTTTTTTAGGTTTATCAACTAGTTTCATATTTTCAAACAACACGATTCCTAATTGTTTTGGAGATGCGATGTTAAATTCTTCACTAGCTTGCTCATAAATACTTTTTTCTAAGCGTTCTAAATCACTGGTTAAATCAACCGATAAAGACTTTAAAAAATCAACATCTAAATTAATTCCTTCAATTTCCATAGCTGTTAATACAGATACTAAAGGAGTTTCAATATCATTAAATAAACTAGTTACATTACCACTTTCTAATTCTTTAGAAAAATGTTCTTTTAGTTGATAAGTAATATCAGCATCTTCAATCGCATATTCACTTTGTTTAGAAAGTTCCACTTCTCGCATCGAAAGTTGATTCTTTCCTTTTTTACCAATCAATTCAGTAATAGAAACAGGTTGGTAATTCAAGTAGGTTTCAGAAAGCACATCCATATTATGACGCATATCTGGATTGATTAAATAATGCGCAATCATGGTATCAAACAACTGTCCTTTTACAGGCATATTGTAGTTTGATAATATTTTGATGTCATATTTTAAATTATGTCCAACTTTTTCAATCTCTGTAGACTCAAAAAACGCACGAAATTCTTCAAGAATAGTAGCTGTTTCATCTTGGTTTTCCGGAAATGAAACATAGTATCCTTTGCCAGCTTCCCAAGAAAAAGCAATTCCAATCAACTCAACTTCTAAAGCTTTTAAACCTGTAGTTTCAGTATCGAAACAAACAGATTTTTGTTGCATTAATTTTTTAAGTAATAATTTTCTTGATAAAGGAGTATTTATATGTTGATAAAAATGCTTGGTGTTTTCAATGGTTTTAAATCCGTTGATGTTGTTTTCTTCGGATGTATTTCCACCTCCAGGAGCAGCAAATAAATCAAACTGACCATCATTTTTTGATGGAGCTTGTTTCTTTGGGGTAGTTGTTTCTGTTTTATTTTCAGAAACTACAGGAGTAGCGTATGTTTTGGCTAAATTATCAGCAAGTCTTCTAAACTCTAATTCATTAAAAAGAGTTGTGATTTCTGGCATATTTGGTTGCGAAAACTCAAAGTCTTTTTCATGAAAATCTACAGGAACATCTAGCATAATTGTTGCTAGTTCTTTAGAAAGTAAACCTAACTCTCCGTTGGCTTCTACTTTTTCTTTCATTTTCCCTTTTAAATCTGTAGTATTAGCTAACAGATTTTCCATAGATCCATAGGCAGCTAAAAACTTTTTAGCTGTTTTTTCTCCAACACCAGGTAAACCAGGAATGTTATCAACAGAATCTCCCATCATTCCTAAAAAATCAATTACTTGTTCAGGTCTTTCTACTCCAAATTTTTCTTGAACTTCAGGTATTCCCCAAGTTTCATAACCACCACCAAAACGAGGGCGATACATAAAAATATTTTCAGAAACTAGTTGTGCAAAATCTTTATCAGGAGTAACCATATAGGTTTGATAACCTTCTTTTTCTGCTTTTTTAGCTAAAGTTCCTATAATATCATCAGCTTCATAACCTTCTTTAATAACAGCGGGAATGTTCATTGCTTTTAAAATTTGTTCAATGTACGGAACCGCAATTTTAATAGCTTCAGGTGTTTCTTGTCTATTTGCTTTATATTCAGGAAAAGCTTCTGTTCTTGCTACACTTCCCCCACGATCAAAACAAACAGCAATGTGATCTGGTTTTTCACGTTTAATAACGTCTAGTAAAGAATTGGTAAATCCTAAAATAGCAGAAACATCCATTCCTTTAGAATTGATTCTTGGATTCTTTATAAAAGCGTAATATCCTCTAAATATTAACGCAAAAGCATCTAGTAAGAAAAGTCTTTTTTTATCTGACATATAAATAAGAATTGAAGAAATCAAAACTACGAAATATAAGCGCTGATTGAAAAAAAAACGTAACAAATAAAAAGGTTTTGCGTCAGATAGATAATTAAAAACTAACTACTATGAAACTTGTTTGGAAAATTGTTATAGCAGCAGTATTAACTTTAGTTATAGGATTTGGAATTGCTGTTTTTTGGGCTTTTAAAAAAATGACCAACGTTGAGAAATTAGAAATTTCGATTAATGAAACTCAATCAGATAAAGTTGCCAAAGCTGATAAATGGTTATCAAAACTTCAAAAAGATAATAAATTTAACGGAGCTGTTTTATTGATTAAAAATGATAGTGTTATATTAAAAAACACCTACGGATATACTGATTTTACGAGAAAAGAAAAACTAACAAATCAGTCATCATTTCGATTAGCATCGGTATCAAAACAATTTACGGGTGTAGGAATTATGTTGTTAAAAGAACAAGGTAAGCTAAATTTTGACGACCCGATTACTAATTTTTTACCAAATTTACCATACCCAAATGTTACTGTTCGTAATTTGTTAAATCACGTATCTGGTATTCCAGATGTTTATATGGGGTTTCCCAAAAAATATAAAAAAGAAATAGGAAAATCTTTAACAATTGCAGAGGTAATTAATTTATTAGAAAAAGAAAATTTGACATTGATAAGCGAACCTAATGAAAAATTTGTTTACAATAATACAGGTTATGTTTTATTGGCAGGAATTATAGAAGCTGTTTCAATACATCTTTTGAGAGTTTTATCCAAAAGGAGTTATTTTATAAGTTAGATATGAAAAATACTCGAGTATGGAATTTAGTTTCTGAAAATAAAAAATTTAAAAACAAAACCAGTTCTTTTGAAAACATTTTAGGAGAAGTTATCGAGTTGAAACCTGACGTTTTAGATGGAGTAGCTGGTGATGGGGCAGTTTTTAGCTCTATAGAAGATATGGTAATTTGGAATGCGTTTTGGAATCAAAATTCTTTGCTATCAAAAGAAACAATTAAAGAAGCTTTTAAAACTTCAAAATTAAATAACAATACTCAAAATAATTATGGTTTTGGATGGCTAGTTATTAATAATGATTCACATTGGCATAATGGTTCTTGGTTAGGAGCCAGAACAACAATAATAAGAAATACAAAGCTTGAAAATTGTATAGTTGTTTTAGATAATTCAGCTAGTTTAAATACAGATTCTATAGTAAAGGAGTTGGTTAAAGTTTTAAAGTAATCTTAACATTTAAAGACACTTAGTTGTTCTAATTTTGTCCGAGTAAAAAATAATAAATATGCCTCGTTGGATTCTCCCTCTTTTAATTATTTCAGGAATCATTATAGTTTTCGAAATGTATGCTTTTCAAGCTATAAAAACGGTAACTAAAAATAAAATAATTCGCTACGGATGGATTCTTGTAGGGATTATAGCCTATATAAATTTTTTTTACGTAATGTTTTCTTATGATAGAGCTTCTGGGCAAACTAAACAATTTCAATGGGCGTTCGGAATGCTTTTGTTGGTGTTAATACCTAAGTTGTTTATTTTGTTATTTATGTTTGGTGAAGATGTTGTGAGAGGAGTTCAAAAAGGAATTTCTTATTTTTCGTCAAATGAAACAAAAGAATTAGCGGGTAGAAGAACATTTATAGCAAAATTAGCATTAGGAATAGCAGCGATACCTTTTGCAAGTTTATTATACGGTATTTTTAAAGGAAAACATAATTATAAAGTTTTAAAGTATCAATTAAAATTTAATGATTTACCAGAAGCTTTTGATGGTTTTACTATTACTCAAATTACCGATATACATTCAGGGAGTTTTACAAATTCAGAAGAAATTCAATACGGAGTTGATTTAATAAATGAGCAGAAATCGGATGTTATTTTATTTACAGGTGATATTGTAAATAATTTTGCTAAAGAGATGGATGAGTGGATTCCGATGTTTTCTCAACTAAAAGCCCCAGTAGGAAAGTACTCTATATTAGGAAATCATGATTATGGAGATTATTCTAAGTGGAAAAATAAAGAAGATAAAGCTGCGAATTTTGAAGCGATAAAAGATATTCATCCTAAAATAGGATTTGAGTTATTATTAAATGAGAATCGCTATATAGAAAAAAACGGACAAAAAATAGCTTTGGTAGGTGTTGAAAATTGGGGTAAAGGGTTTAATCAAGCAGGAGATCTTAAAAAAGCGAGCAAAGGAATACAAAAAGAAGATTTTAAGATACTAATGAGTCACGATCCTAGTCATTGGGAATACAAGGTAAAGAAAGATGGTTTTAATTACCAGTTAACCTTAAGTGGGCATACACATGGTTTACAATTCGGAATTGAAATTCCTGGAATTATAAAATGGAGTCCTGCAAAATATGTTTATAAACAATGGGCTGGTTTGTACGAAGAGTTTGGTAGATATATTAATGTAAATAGAGGTTTTGGCTATCATGCGTTTCCTGGTAGAGTGGGGATTTGGCCCGAAATAACAGTAATTGAGCTTAAAAAAGATTGATAATCTGCAATTTAAACAAATGTTAATATCTATTTTGAAAAAAATAAGTATTTTTGACAAAATTTTTATATAAAAACTTTATTCAGATGACAAGGTTTGGTGAAATTATAAGTGTTAAAAAACCAGTTTTAATTGATTTTTACACTGATTGGAGTGAGTTTGAACCTAGCTTAGATACGCTTCGTGATGTTGCTGCAGCTTTAGGTGATAAAGCAAAAGTTATTAAGATTGATATTAAAAAGAACGAAATTCTTGCAGAAGCATTACGTGTAAAGGGTAATCCTACTTTTATGATTTATAAAGAAGGAGAGATGAAATGGAGACAAACTGGTGAGCAAGATGCTAACACTTTAATTGGTTTAGTTCAGCAGTACGTTTAATCTATTCTTTTAAATAGATACCCTTTTTTAGTAAATTCTTCTAACACTTTTGGCAATGAGTAATATAGTTTTTCACTAGCTTTAAGGCTGTCGTGAAAAACAATAATGCTTCCGTTGTTGCAATTTTTTACAATATTTTTAAAACATTCTTCTTTGGTTATTGTTGTATCGAAATCTGCCGATAAAACATCCCACATAATTATTTTATAACCTTTTCTTATAAGCTGTTTAGATTGATTTCTTTTTAGTTTTCCGTATGGAGGTCTAAATAATTTTAAACCTCTTGGTTTTCTGAATTCTTCAAATTGATTTAAAATTATGTTTTCACATAACTCGGTATTTTCTATATAATAATCGTTATTAGTTTTCCATCCATTTAAATGATTAAAAGTGTGGTTTCCTATCGCATGTTCTTCGTTTATAATTCTAGAAAATATTGTAGGGTGTTTTTTAATGTTGTCGCCAATGCAAAAAAAAAGTAGCTTTAGCGTTGTGTTTTTTTAATTGATTTAGAACAAATTCTGTAACTTCTGGTATTGGTCCGTCATCAAAAGTTAAATAAATTTCTTTTTTGTTAGAAGCAAAACACCAAGTATACTTATAGAATATTCTTTTAAGTATAAATGGTGTTTTTATAAAGTAAAACCTCATTAAGTTTAAGGTTTTATACTATCTAATTGTAAGTTAGCTGGATCTTCTTCGTCTTCTTCGGGCATTAGATGCTTAAATAAACGCGCATGATTTATATAGTCATTAAACGCTTTTTTGCCATATTCCATATCTGTATCATACCTTGTTATTTGTTGTATAACATTTTGATACATGTATAGATTAGTTTCTAAGTTGTCTAAAATTAAATCAAGATCTTCATCCTTAAATGTACTGTAATATTTTAATTTTTGTTGAAAAATATCTGAAAGCGTTTCGGCTGTTTCACGTGCCTTATCAATATCGCCCATACGATAATATAACTCAGGATAACCTAGAGAAATACTATAATGGTCAAAATCTTTAATAGGCATTTTGTATAAAGATAAATCTAATACATCTTTTGCATTAACAGAATCACCTTCTTTCATAAACTCTTCAGATAAACGCATTAGGTTGTTTCTAATAGATATTGCGTTACGTTTACTTTGCTCGTCTAAATATATTTTACCGTTATTAATGGTTTTCCAACCCCATTTTTTAACGTTTTTATACATTTTATCAGTGTCAATTCGTCCCATATCAAACATAGATTTTCCTTTGTTTGATGTTTTTATTGGTACTAGTTTGTATGACATTCCATCTAACTGTAAATAGTCTTTTAACCAGATATATTCTTCATCAGCATTTGCTCCACCTGTAAAATAAAGTGGTCGTTTCCAGTCGAAATTATTTAAAATATCTAGCATTAAAATTCTATTCTTAGAAAGTACATCGCCAACTGCAATATCGATATAGTCTAAAATTTTATCAGCATCTTTTTGTGCTACTAATCCTGTTTTTAAAGCATTTACTTTATTAACAGGTATGTGGATTTTTTTTGTAGGATAAAATTTTTCTTTAGATGTTTCGTTTGCTTCTAAGTATGTAGCATCATTATCGCTTTCAATCCAACGCATAAAATCTTTAAGAGGTAAAATAGAATCTCTTAATTGTGGGATAGGGTAGTGATAAGCAACATCTAATGTTCCATATTTATATTGATCGTGGGTTAACTTAGATGGTATAGGGTCTGCGTCATAAGTCTTCTTTTTCATTTGATCGATATACCAATCAGTTTGAAAAAGGCTTGTGTTTACAATCTTTATATCAGGTCTAACTCCTTCTACTTGTTGCATGTACCAAAGCGGAAAAGTATCATTATCTCCAATGGTGAAAATAATAGCATTCGGATCGCAACTCTCTAAATAAGTTTGTGCGTTTAATTGTGCAAGAAAACGATCATCTCTATTATGGTCATCCCAATTTTGTGACCCCATAAGAACAGGAACAGCGAGTAAAGAAAAAGCAGAAACGCCTATTGCAACAGTTCTTTTATTAGCATATTTTTTTAAGTAATCATATAATGCAAGCACTCCAATACCTATCCAAATAGCAAATACATAAAAAGAACCAACCACAGCGTAATCACGTTCACGTGGTTCAAAAGGTTTGGGGTTAGTGTAAAATATAATAGCAAAACCTGTAAAAACAAAAAACAAAGCTAATGTGTATAGGTTTTTCTTGTCTTTTTTAGATTGATAAAATAAACCAATAAGTCCTAAAATTAAAGGCAAGAAATAGTATTTATTTCGTCCTTTATTGTTTTTAATATCATCTGGTAAGCTTTGTTGAGAGCCTAAGCGCATTTCATCAATAAAATCGATACCACTTAACCAATTACCATTTTCAACATCTAAATGACCTTGAATGTCGTTTTGTCTACCAACAAAGTTCCACATAAAATAACGACCATACATATACCCGAATTGATAATCAATCATGAATCTTATATTCTCTATAAAAGTAGGGCGTCTTTTGCTTCGAGCAGGAATTCCTGCAATTCTTTTATAATTATCTTGAGATCCAGGATCAACCATTCTAGGGATAAACCCTTTGTGTTTACTCGAATAATTAGGGATTATGTTTTTGTAATTATTTACAATCACATATTTTCCATCTTTTTTCTCGTATTTAGGCTTATCATCTTTATATGGTTGGTCAGCATCTTGTTCTCTGTCATAAGCAACAGAGTAATATTTATCATAAAATACATTCGCATCACCATATTGCTCACGATTATAATAAGCTAATAATTCTCGAGCACTCGATGGATTGTTTTCGTTAATAACGGTATCTGCATTTGCACGAATAGGTAGCATTAACCACGATGAAAATCCAATCATAATAAATAAGACTGATAAAACAAGTGTATTAACAGCAACTAAATTGTTTTTTCTGGTGTAGTTTAATCCAAAATAAAATAAAGCTACTAAAATTAATCCTGCTATTACGGTTCCGGAGTTATATGGTAATCCAATTTGATTGATGAAAAATAGTTCTGAAATACTAAAGAATTTTAATGTAAACGGAAATAAGAATTTAAAAACAAAAGCTAAAACAAATATTGAAATTAATGTAGCAATAGCTGTTGATTTAACATTTATGTCTTTGTAAGTTTTAAAGAAGTATAAAAGTACAATTGATGGTATTACTAATAAAGATAAAATATGGACACCAAAAGATAAACCAACAACAAAACTGATTAAAACTAACCATTTATTACCTCTAGGAGTGTTTATTTCAGATTCCCATCGTAAACCTAACCAAAATAAAAGTGCCATTAAAAAAGAAGACATCGCATACACTTCACCTTCTACAGCACTAAACCAAAAACTATCAGAAAAAGTATAGGCTAAAGCACCTACTAAACCACTACCTAAAACAGCAATTTGTTCATTTTTACTGAACTTGCCATTTTTAATTGCCATTTTTTTTGCTAAATTGGTAATTGTCCAAAACATGAATAAAATGGTAAAAGCACTTGCTAAACCAGACATGAAGTTTACCATTTTAGCCCATTGACTTGGGTCGTTACTAAACATAGCAAAAAAAGCTCCAAGCATTTGAAATAAAGGAGCACCTGGTGGGTGACCTACTTCTAATTTAACTGCGGTTGAGATGTATTCTCCACAGTCCCAAGAGCTAACAGTAGGTTCAAGTGTTAGTGTATATGTAATTAATGCCACGGCAAATGAAAACCATCCTAAAATTGTATTCCATTTTTTGTAGTTAAAATCTTTCATAGGTTCTATTAAATTACTGCGAATGTACTAATAACTAGTGTTTTTATTCCTAGCAAAAATAAATTTTTGAGAACATTTTTGTTTCTGTTATTCAGATAAAATTGTGTTAAATAAAAAAAAAGCAAAAAAAGTTTTGTAGATATTATAAAAACTTATAAATTTGCACCCGCAATATTATTATTGGCCTATGGTGTAATTGGCAACACACCGGTTTTTGGTACCGTCATTCAAGGTTCGAGTCCTTGTAGGCCAACTTAAAAGTCTTAACTGTTTTAGTTAAGACTTTTTTTGTAACAAATTTTACCAAAGCTCGTCTTCATTATAAAACTAAAACAAACCATTATGAAACGAATTTTAACTACATTTTTTTGCTTATTAGTAATAAGTATATCAGCTCAAGAAGCAAAATTTAAACAATTTTATAAAAATCATAAAGATAAATCAGCGTTTTCAGTAAATCTATCAAGCTCTTTTGCTGGGTCATTTCTAGATGATGAGGATAATAAAGAACTAAAGAATCTTTTAGAACAATCAGACGATTTTAAAGTGATGATTTTTAATAATGAAGATAATACTGTTTCTAAGGATTTTAAAAGGTTTTCTAGAAAGAATAAATTAAAAACTTTAGTAAGAGCAAAAGATAAAGCAGGTAAAGCTGAGGTTTTGTTTTTAGAAAAAGGAAATTATGTAAGAGAAATAGTTGTAAGAGCAAGTGCTGATAGCGATAAATTAGTGTTGTTAGGTATCAAAACTAAAATAACAAAAGATGAGTTAGCTAGTTTGTTAGCTTCTACTAAAGATAAAATAGCATCTAAATAAAAATAAAAACCGGAAGATTTATCTTCCGGTTTTTTTATGCTAATTTGTTTTTTAAGTTTTCAATTACTTTTTTACTATTCCCAATAAAAATTTCATTATCAACAATAAAAACTGGGCGTTTTAAAAATGTGTATTCATTTAATATATATTGGCGATAATCAGCTTCGGTAACATTCTGATTTTTTAAATCCATCTCTCTGTATAGTTTTGCACGTTTATTAAATAAACTCTCATAACTATCAGTTAACTTTCTCATTTCTTCTAACTGCTCAACAGTTAAAGCAGTTGTTTTTATCTCTTGCTTTTCAAATCCGTTAAGATTTACTTCTTTTAATATTCTACGGCAAGTATCACAAGTTTGTAAAAAATAAACTTTCTTCATGGCTAAATAATTATCTTTGATGAATGCTAAAATAGTTAGAATAATGAATAAACAATTTGAAGTTTTAAAAAAATCGAGAGAATTAGTCTTAAAAATGATTGATGGTTTGTCAATAGAGCAATTACATAAAACTCCTGAAGGATTTAAAAATAATATAGCTTGGAACGTAGCTCATTTAGTAGTTACTCAGCAATTATTGCATTATAAATTATCAGGATTAAATTGTTTAGCTTCTGATGAATTGATTGAAAATTACAAAAAAGGAACATCTCCAACTACTACATTCTCAGAAGAAGAATTAGAAGAAGTAAAAGAATTATTAATTGGGCTACCAGATACTTTAAAAGAAGATTTTGAAGCAGGCATTTTTACCAATTATCATTCGTATGAAACAAGTACAGGTTTTGTGCTAGATTCTATCGAAACAGCAATTGCTTTTAATAACTTACATGAAGGTATTCATTTAGGAACCATTATGGCATTAAGAAAGTTAGTTTAATTATTTGTTGTTGTTAATATTTGAAATATGAAGTTTAATACCAAAACGATACACGGAGGTCAAAAGCATGAGGAAACGACTGGTGCTGTAATGACACCAATATTTCAAACATCAACATTTGCCCAATCGAGTCCAGGTATACATAAAGGGTATGAGTATGGAAGAGGTACAAATCCAACAAGAACTGCTTTAGAAAAAGCTTTTGCAGCAATTGAAAACGGAACACATGGTTTTGCATTTGCATCAGGATTAGCAGCGATTGATTGTGTTTTAAGAACTCTAAATCCGGGTGATGAGGTTATTGCCGGCGACGATTTGTATGGTGGAACTTACCGAATGTTTAAAAGGTTATTTCAAAGATACGGATTAAAGTTTCATTTTGTTGATATGGATGAACCAACAAATGTTATAGATAAAATTACAGTAGCAACGAAACTTATTTGGATTGAGACACCAACCAATCCACTAATGAAAATAGCTGATATTCAAAAAATAGCTTCAGTATCAAAAGATAAAAACCCAAACATTTTAGTAGGAGTTGATAATACATTTGCAACACCATATTTACAACGTCCGTTAGATTTAGGTGCAGATATTGTAATGCATTCAGCCACGAAATATTTAGGAGGGCATTCAGATTTGTTAATGGGAGCTTTAATGGTAAAAGATGAAAAGTTAGCTAAAGAATTGCATTTTATTCAGTTTGCAGCAGGAGCTATTGCGGGACCTATGGATTCTTTTTTAGCACTTCGTGGAATAAAAACGTTGCATTTACGTATGTATCGTCATTGTGAAAATGGAAAACTTGTAGCTAGATTCTTACAAGATCATCCAAAAGTAAGTAATGTGTATTATCCAGGTTTAGAGAACCATCCAAATTATGAAATAGCAAAAAAACAAATGGACGATTTTGGAGGTATGGTTTCTTTTAGATTAAAAGATCAAACTAAAGAAGCTGCGCTGCGTTTTTTAGAAAGCACAAAAATATTTACGTTAGCAGAATCTTTAGGAGGGGTAGAAAGTTTAGTGAGTCACCCCATCAGTATGTCACATGCATCAGTTCCTAACGATGAGTGTGAAAAAATAGGAATTACAAACTCTTTAATACGATTAAGTGTTGGTGTAGAAGATGTTGATGATTTATTAGCAGATTTAGAGCAAGCATTAGGTAAAGTTTAGTTTTTTATAAAGTAAATAAAAATCCGAAGTTAATTAACTTCGGATTTTTATTTTTCTCAAGATTGAGATGCAAAAAAGTAACTTAGTTATTACTTAGCTTCTGCATATCTTCTTTCAACTTCGTTCCAGTTAATTACTTTAAAGAAAGCATCAATATAATCAGGACGACGGTTTTGGTAGTTTAAGTAATAAGCATGTTCCCAAACATCTAATCCTAAAATAGGAGTTCCTCCACAAGTTACACCAGGCATTAATGGGTTGTCTTGGTTTGGAGTAGAACATACCTCTATTTTTCCTCCTTTATGAACACATAACCACGCCCATCCAGATCCGAATTGAGTAGCTGCTGCTTTAGAAAAAGCTTCAATAAAAGCATCTTTAGAACCAAATTCAGCTTCAATAGCATCTTTTAATTCCCCAGATAAATAACCTTTATCTTCCGGGTTCATTACTGTCCAAAATAAAGAGTGATTGTAAAATCCACCTCCGTTATTACGTACAGCACCGTTACTCATATCTAAGTTAGTTAAAATATCTTCGATAGATTTTCCTTCTAAATCAGTTCCTGCAATTGCAGCATTTAATTTAGTAGTATATCCGTTATGGTGTTTGCTATGGTGAATTTCCATAGTTCTTGCATCTATATTTGGTTCTAAAGCGTCGTACGCGTATCCTAATTCTGGTAATTCAAAAGCCATAATTATTTGATTTTTATGTGATTAATTTTTCGTTTTTACAATGGTAAATTTAATTCAAAAAAATAAGGCAAACAACTGTTTGCCTTATTCTAAATTTATAATTGAATAAATAATAACTATGTTATTAATAATTTTCGTCTTCTGGGTACTTTTGCATAAACTCTTCAGCTTTATTAACCATTTCTACACTACCACAGAAAAAAGGTACTCTTTGGTGTAATTCTGTAGGTTTTAAATCTAAAATTCTTTTATAACCATCTGTCGCTTTTCCACCTGCTTGTTCAGCAATAAAAGCCATTGGATTGCACTCATATAATAAACGTAGTTTTCCTTTTGGACCAATAGTACTTGTTGGGTATATGTATATTCCACCTTTAATCATGTTTCTATGAAAATCAGAAACTAAAGAACCTATATATCTAGAAGTATAAGGT
This sequence comes from uncultured Tenacibaculum sp., assembly GCA_964498665.1. Taxonomy (GTDB): domain Bacteria; phylum Bacteroidota; class Bacteroidia; order Flavobacteriales; family Flavobacteriaceae; genus Polaribacter. Next base: position 19,478 of record CAZCHR010000026.1, read on the forward strand.
CTGTTGTCTTTTTCTTCTTGACAGTATTTTAAATATTCTTTTACTCCTTGTGGAAAATGTACATAATTACCTTCGTTTATTGAGTAAATTCGACCTTGTTTAGGAATTTGAATATTTGGGTGTGAATGATAAAAGGTACCAATAGCTGGATTTAGTGTGAATCCGTTTACACCATTTCCAGAGGTAAATACTAAAATGGTAGAAGTACCATAAGCAACATAACCAGCAGCAACTTGCTCGCTTCCTTTTTGTAAAAAATCTTCTTTGGTAACTGGAGTTCCTATAGGAGATACTCTTCTGTAAATTGAAAAAATTGTTCCAACAGATACGTTAACATCAATATTAGATGATCCATCTAAAGGATCCATTAATAAAACATATTTATTATCGTTTGATTTGTTTTTTCCTTCAACAATAACAAAGTCATCTTCTTCCTCACTAGCAATACCACAAACAATTTCACGATTAATTAAAGTTTGTTTAAATAAATCGTTTGCTAAAACATCTAACTTTTGTTGTGCTTCTCCTTGAATATTTATATCTCCAGCAGCTCCAGTGATATCAACTAAACCAGCTTTTCTTATTTCGTGATTTACTACTTTGGCTGCTAAACGTATAGAGTTTATAAGTCGAGATAATTCGCCAGAAGAGTATTTGAAATCTTTTTGATTGTCGATAATAAACTCTCCTAGAGTCATGTGCTTGTTATTCATGTTGAAATTTTGTGTTGTGTACAAAGATGCCAACTTTTTTACGTTTTTACAACGATTTA
>CAZCHR010000027.1:0-19603 GCA_964498665.1 uncultured Tenacibaculum sp.
ATTAAAAGTAACTTTAGGAATATGGATGCTAGTATGTTTTGCTGCATTTATGTTAGATAAAAATCAAGAAAACGTTGCGTTATATTTTTACGGTTTAGGTGGTTTGTTAGGTTTGGTTCAAGGTGCGATTCAATCATTAACAAGATCAACTTACTCAAAGTTGTTGCCAGAAACAGAAGATCATGCTACTTACTTTAGTTTTTATGATGTTACAGAGAAAATAGCAATTGTTTTAGGAACTTCTGTTTACGGAGCTTTATATGCTGTTACAGACTCTATGCAATGGAGTGTACTTTGTTTAGCAGTTTTCTTTTTAATATCATTTATTATTTTAAACACATTAAAGAAAACGAAGTACGTAGCGTAATTTAAAAAGGAGGTGGAGAAGTAAAATTTATTTTTTCTTTTGAAGTAGGATGAATAAATTCAATTTTTTCAGCATGCAAATGTAATCTGTTAGATTCAGTACCATATAAATCATCACCAACAATACAAGTATTTAATCCTAAATTATGAGAAGCATGTACCCTTAACTGATGTGTACGTCCAGTAATTGGGTAAAAGTAAACTTTTGTTTTATTGTTTTTAACTTCAATAGTTTCCCATTTTGTAATTGCTTTTTTTCCATATATTTCGCAAACTAACTGTTTAGGACGATCATCTAAATCAACTCTTAAAGGTAAATTAATTATACCTTTTTGTTCAGATAAAATACCATCAAGTAATGCAACATATCTCTTTTTAACCGTTTTATCTATAAACTGCGCTTGTAAAAATTTATGAGATTCTTTATTTTTAGCAATTAACAAAATACCAGATGTAGACATGTCTAAACGATGAACTATTAAAGGACCTGTTATATTTGGATATTGTTTTTTAATACGACTGTAAACAGAATCGTCAATTTCTTTACCAGCAACCGAAAGTAATTCGTGAGGTTTATTAATAACTATTAGATCATCATCTTCAAATATAATTTGAATCTCTTTCTTTTCTTGTAATCTTTTAATTAAAGGGTTTTCATTAATTGATAAACCGTTTAACATATGTGTTAAAATAGGTTTGCATTTACCAGTGCAAGCGGCATAATAGTTTTTATGCTTCCTCACAGATGAATTTAACGGTTTTCCCCACCAAAATTCAGCCATACAAATAGGAGTGAGGTTGTTTAAAAAAGCATATTGTAATAATTTTGGTGCACAACAATCTCCTGATCCAGCTGGTATATTTTGTTTTGAGTTTTTGAAAATTTCTAATAAATTTTTAGTTTCTTTTTTATTATTTAAAAATTGATATTTTTTAAAAATTTCTTGCTGTACCCATGAAGAAAGTTCTTTTCTTTTTTCTTTTAAGTTATTTAATTGTTTGTTAAAGCTATCGGATTCCTTTTTTAGATTATTGATTTTAGAGTTTAGATAGATTTCATACTCACGTATATAAAACTCTTCATTAATATTTAATTGGTTATCTTGTTTATTCTCATGTCTTCTTAAAGCTCTTCTTTTTTTTATTTTAAATTGCTCTTCTTGTATTAGTTTATCATTTAATATTTTGATAGCAGCTAATTGCTTTTCGTTTTTTAGGTAATATTGATTATTTTCTAAATTAGATATAGCTAAATTAATTTCATTAAGCTTTTCTTCGGTTTTAACATAAAAACCATTTTTATCTAAAATATTGAATATAGGTGGTACAAAGTGATTTAAATTTGTACTGTTTGCTATTTTACCAGAAAAAGCAGCTAAATAACCAATACTGTCTTCGTTGTTTTTAACTACCAATACACCAAACATTTTTCCGAAAGAATTGTTTGTGTTATTTACACAAAAATCGTGTGTAAAATCAGTTTGATTTTTTAGATATTTTTGTAATTCAATAGCTGCAATTTTTGCTAATTTACTTGGAGTATAATTATATGGGTAATCGAATTTATTAGGTATTGTAACATTACTTATATTCGAAGAGAAAGAAATAAATTTCGACATAGTTATAGAAAGAAAAAGTGTTGCTTAAGCAACACTTTTTATATTAACAGTTATAAATATTTTCGTATAAATCTTTATAAATTTCTTTTATAATTTTTCGCTTCATTTTCATAGTAGGAGTAAGGTGCCCTCCATCAATAGACCATTCATCAGCAGTTAATTCAAATTTTTTAATCGTTTCCCATTTTCCAAATTTAGAATTACAAAGAGAAACTTCTTCCTGAATGCGCTCAATTATTTTAGGATTACTTATTAAATCTGAATTGTCTTTATAATTAATATTGCGTCTTTTTGCCCATTCTTTAACGAATTCGAAATTAGGTTGAATTAATGCTGCTGGCATTTTTTCTCCTTCACCAACAACCATTACTTGTTCTATAAAACGAGATTGTTTTAATTCTCCTTCTAATAATGGTGGAACAACGTATTTACCTCCAGAAGTTTTAAACATCTCTTTAGTACGACCAGTAATTTTTAAGAAACCATCTTTGTCTAATTCACCTTTATCTCCTGTATAAAAATATCCATCTTTTAAAACTTCAGCAGTTTTAACTGGGTCTTTATAATATCCTTGCATAATGTTAGGACCTTTAACTAAAATTTCACCTGTTTCGGCAAATTTTAATTCTAAACCGTCAATTAATTTACCAACAGTAGCAGGTCTAAACCCTCCATTTCTCATATCATTAACAGTAATAACTGGAGACGTTTCTGTTAATCCGTAACCTTCCATAACAGGCATACCTGCAGCAGCAAACATTCTAGTTAATCTTGGTTGTAAAGCTGCAGAACCAGAAACCATTAATTTTAATTCGCCTCCTAAAGCAGCTTGCCATTTAGAGAAAATTAATTTACGAGCAATACTTAACTTTTTTTCGTACCACCAACCGTTAGCTCCATATGGCTCATATTGCAAACCTAAATCAATAGCCCAAAAGAATAAACGTTTTTTAATACCAGTTAAATTAGTTCCTTTAGCATAAATTTTATCATAAATTTTTTCATACAACCTCGGAACAGCTGTCATTACATGAGGTTTTATTTCTTGAGCATTTTCACTTAATTTATCAATAGCTTCAGCAAAATAGATTGAAACTCCACAATATTGATATAAATATAATATCATACGTTCAAAAATATGACAGATAGGTAAAAAACTTAATCCACGTTCTTCACCATATAATAGAGGTACTCTTTTTTCACTTGTTAATACATTCGACACAATGTTTCCATGAGATAACATAACACCTTTTGGTCTACCTGTAGTACCAGATGTGTAAATTAGTGTAGCTAATGTATCTGGAGTTACAGCATCTTTACGCTCTTCAACTTCATTTTGATTACTTTCATCCTTTCCTAATTCTAAAACTTCTTTCCAGTTTTTTTCGCCTGAAATATCATCAAAAGTAAATACATCTTTAAGTTTAGTATTCGCTTTTATTTGGTTTAATTTTTCTAAAATATCTTTATCTGAAACAAAACAATAAGTAGCTTCAGAGTGATTTAAAACATATTCATAGTCTTCTTTAGAAATTGTTGAGTAAATAGGTACATTTTGTGCTCCTGTTTGTAGTATACCTATATCGCAAACATTCCATTCAGTACGATTATTAGTTGAAATTACGGCAATTTTATCATTAGGTTTTATACCTAACCTTAATAAACCTCTACTAATTTTATTTGCTTGTGCAATATATTCTTTTGTAGAAATAGATTCCCATTTACCATTGTATTTTGTGGTAAGTGCTTTATCTAAATTATACGTTTCTAATTGATAGTAAGGAAAGTCAAAAAGACGGGTAATTTCAATCGACATAAGTTCAAATTTTTGCGATACGCAAAGTATGAAAAATACATTGATTGCACAAGTTTAGGCTTAATGGTTGATTTATTGTGAATTATATATCTTTTTATATAATTCGTTATATTTTTCTAAGATAATTTTACGTCTCATTTTCAATGTAGGTGTTAAATGGTTGTTTTCAACAGTCCATTCATCAGGTGTAATTTCAAAACGTTTTATTTGTTCCCATTTCCCGAATTTTTTATTGTAATAATCAATTTCTTTTTGAATTCTAACGATTAATTTTTCATCAGTTGAAATGTTATTTATAATATGGTTGTGTCTTTTTGCCCATTCGTAAACGAAATCAAAAGAAACTTGAATTAATGCTGCTGGCATTTTTTCACTTTCGCCAATAACCATAACTTGTTCGATAAAACGAGATTTTTTTAATTCGCTTTCTAAAACAGCAGGAGCTATATATTTTCCGCCCGAAGTTTTAAATATTTCTTTTTTTCTGTCTGTTATTTTAAAAAAACCTTCATTATCAATTTCTCCAATATCACCTGTATGTAAATAGCCGTTTTTAATGGTCTCATTTGTTTTTTCAGTGTTTTTATAATATCCCATCATGATATTAGGGCCTTTTACCAAAATTTCACCATCATCAGCAATTTTTATGGTTACATTTTCAATGGCTCTACCAACTGTACCTATTTTAAATCCATTATTTCTCATATCAGTTACAGAAACAGCAGGTGATGTTTCTGTCATACCATAACCTTCAAAAACAGGTATTCCGGCTGCAGTAAAAACTTTAATTAATCGTGGTTGCATTGGTGCACTACCAGCAAGCATAAAGTTTAATTCCCCGCCCAAAGCTTCTTGCCATTTTGAAAATACAAGCTTACGAGCAATTTTTAGTTTAAATTCATACCATGATCCGTTTTGTTTATATGGCTTATAATTTTCTCCTAAATTTAAAGCCCAGAAAAACAATTGTTTTTTAATACCGTTTAAATTGTTTCCTTTATCTACAATTTTATCAAATACTTTTTCTAGTAATCGAGGAACAACAGCCATAAAGTTTGGTTGTACTTCACGAAGATTATCACCTATTTTATCAATACTTTCTGCAAAGTGTATTTCAAATCCCATGTATTGACAATAATATGAAGCTGTTCTTTCAAATATATGACAGATAGGTAAGTAGCTTATCGCTTTTTTATTTTTATCGTGTAAATCTAATGTTTTACCAACAGCAAAAATATTGGTAGCTATATTATGATGAGAAAGCATGACACCTTTGGGAGTTCCTGTTGTACCAGAAGTATAAATAATTGTAGCTAAATCTGTTGATTTAACCAGTTTTTTATTTTCATCTACAATTGATTGATTATCTATGTTTTTACCAAGTGCTAAAAAAGAATTCCAATCATAATCTGTTTCAATTTCCTTAAAAGTAAATACATTTTTTAATTGCGTTTTATCTTTAACCGCAATTACTTTTTGATATAATTCATCATCTGAAACAAAGTAATAAACACTATCAGAATGATTTAAAATATATGCATAATCTTTTTCAGAGAAAGTAGGGTAAAGGGGTACATTAACAGCGCCAATTTGCATTACACCAATATCTAAAATATTCCATTTAGGTTGATTATTAGATGTAATTACTGCAATTTTATCTCCAGGTTTTATCCCTAATTTAAGTAATGATTTACTTACAGCATTGGCATCTTCGATATACTTTTGAGTAGAAACATTTATCCATTTGTTTTTTTCTTTTGATATAAAACATTTTTCTTGTGGATAGTTTTCTAATTGATAATAAGGAAAATCAAAAAGGCGAGTTACTTTTGTAGTTTTATGCATATGGGGAATATCATTTTGCATAAATCTATAAAAAATAAATTAAATCGCTGTAATTTTTTAGTAATCAGTAATTACAGCGATTTTTTAATTTATGAGTTTAAAAAGTTTTTTAAATCATCATAAGAAGTTGTTTTAATAGCACTCTTTTCTTTACGCATTATAGTTTTTATTTTTTCAGGAATAGAAACTTCTATATCTAGAGTATTCTCCACTACATCTAAGAATTTTACAGGATGTGCAGTTTCTAAAAATAAGCATAGTGAATCAGGGTTACTTTTTAGATACTCTTTAGCACCTAAGTAACCTACAGCTCCATGAGGTTCTGCGATGTAATTACTATTTTTATATATAGTTATCATTGCTTTACGTGTTTCTTCATCGTTAAAAGAAAAAGAGGAAAAAGCACTTTTTAAAGCTTCTAAATCATTATTAAATAATTCTTGAATACGTATAAAATTACTAGGATTACCAACATCCATTGCATTAGAAATAGTAGCTTTTGATGGTTTCGGATTATAATTTCCATCTTTTAAATAATTAGGAACCGTATCATTAACATTTGTTGCGGCAACAAAATGTTTAATAGGTAAACCTAATTTTTGAGCCATAATACCAGCACAAATATTACCAAAATTACCAGATGGAACAGAAAAAACTACTTCTTTGTTTTTTTGATGTACTTGTTTATAAGCAAAGAAAAAATAGAACATTTGAGGTAACCAACGAGCAATATTTATTGAATTAGCAGATGTTAGAGTTCGTTTGATTTCTGTATCTAAAAAAGCAGTTTTTACCATTTCTTGACAATTATCAAAAACTCCATCTACTTCTAAAGCAGTAATGTTTTTACCAAGTGTTGTTAATTGTTTTTCTTGAATATCACTTACTTTTCCACTTGGATATAAAATAACTACTTCTACACCTTTTACATCTAAAAAACCATCAGCAACAGCACCACCAGTATCTCCTGAGGTAGCAACTAAAACGGTAACTGTATTGTTGTTATTTCTGTTGAAATAACCTAAACAACGAGCCATAAAACGAGCACCAACATCTTTAAAAGCCATTGTAGGGCCATGAAAAAGCTCTAAAGTTCCTACGTTTTCTTCAACTTCAACAACAGGAAAATCAAAGGATAGTGTTTCTTTAATTATTTGTTGTAAGGTTTCGGTAGGTATTTCATCACCTACAAATTGTTTAATAACTTGATAAGCTATTTCGTGATTAGAATATTTTCCAATATTCTGAATAAAATCTTTACTTAAAGGAGTAATTGTTTCAGGAAAGTACAAGCCTCTATCTGGAGCTAATCCGTTTACAACAGCTTCTTGAAAACTAACTTTTTGTGATTTTTTATTTAGACTATAATAGTTCATAGTTTTATTTTTTTTCTAATATTTTAACTCCTTGTGTATTTATTTTTGATGTAAAAAGATTAAAATCTATATTTTTATCCTTGTAAGTATCTTCAATTGCTTGATACACTTTTTTTGTAGTTTTATTTCCTTTACAAAGCGCAAAAATAGTTGGTCCAGATCCTGATATACCAGCACCTAAAGCACCAGCTTTAATGGCTTCATTCTTAACTAAATCGAAATGAGGAATTAAATGTTTTCTAGCTGGCTCAACAATAACGTCAGTTAAAGAGTTTGAAATTAATTCGTAATTATCTGTGTATAATCCACTAACTAAACCTCCAACATTTGCCCATTGAGAAACTGCATCTTTTAGAGGAACTTTATTCGGTAGTACCTCACGAGCATCTTTGGTTTTTATTTCTATTTGTGGATGTATAGCAACTAATTGTAATTCATCTGGAACAGGAAGTTTTATAATGTCTAAAGGATTAAAACTTCTAATTAAAACAAAACCACCATATACAGCTGCAGCAACATTATCAGCAATAGGTGTACCACAAGCAGCTTCTTCACCAAGCATTGAAAATTTAGTTAATTCTAATTGAGTAAAAGGTTTACCAAGTAATTCATTTACACCAAAAGCTGCTCCGCCTGAGCTTGCAGCGCTACTACCTAAGCCACTTCCTGGTGAATATCCTTTATGCATTGTGATTTCTATACCAAAATTAACTGGATGCAGTTTTAACATAGCTAAAGCAACAACACCAGCAGCATTTTTAGTTGGATCTAGCGATAGACCATCTGCACCTGTTATTTTAGTGATTTTAACTCCTTTTTCTACAGTTTTTGTAAAAGTCATTTCATCACCAATCGTATCTACAGCAAAACCCATAGAATCGAATCCACATGAAACATTAGCAACAGTTGCAGGAGCAAATATTTTTAAATAATTCATAATTTAATTATTTCCTATTCTAATTACATCAGCAAAAATACCAGAGGCAGTAACATCTGCACCAGCACCTGCACCTTTAATTTGTAAAGGGTTTACAGGGTATCTATCAGTAAAAAATAATACGATATTATCACTACCTTCTAAATTATAAAAAGGATGATCTGACGGAATATGCTGTAAACCAACATTCGCTTTCCCATCTTTAAATTCTGCCACATATTTTAAGCGACAATTTTTATCGTTAGCATCTTTAAATATTTTTTGAAAATGAGCTTCATTTTCAGTTAAAGTTGCGTAAAAATCATCATTATTGGTTGTGTCTAGACTATTTTGAGATAAAAAAGCATTATTTTTTATATCTGATAACTCTAAATTATATCCACCTTCACGAGCTAAAATTAAAATCTTACGAGCAACATCAATTCCGCTTAAATCAATTTTAGGATCAGGTTCTGTGTATCCTTCTTTTTGAGCTTGTTTAACTACATCATGAAAAGTAGACGTCTTATTAAAATTATTAAAAACAAAATTTAAACTTCCTGACAGTACAGCTTGTATTTTATGAACTCTATCGCCAGAAGCAATTAAGTTTTTAAGAGTATCAATAATAGGTAAACCAGCACCAACATTGGTTTCGAATAAAAATGGTGCATTATATTTGTTAGAGATTTTTTTTAGTTTTTTATAATTTTCTAAATTAGAAGCACAAGCGATTTTATTACAAGTAACTACAGCTATGTTGTTACGTAAATAGTTTTCATATACTTCAGAAACTGATTGATTTGCTGTGTTATCAACAAAAACAGAGTTACGGAAATTGTATGATTTTGTTTTTTCGAAAAAGACATCTAAAGTACTGTCTTCACCTTTATTTAAATTGTCTTTCCAGTTAGATAAATCAATACCTTCTTCATTAAAAAACATTTTTCGAGAGTTAGAAATACCTATAACTCGAATGTTCAATTTTAAATTTTCTTTTAGAAATTCTTTTTGTTGATGTATTTGAGCTAAAAAACGTTCACCTACATTACCAACTCCAGTAACAAATAAATTTAATTGTTTTATTTTTTCTTCAAAGAATTGTTCGTGTAATGTATTTAAAGCTTTTTTTGCATCAGAACTGTTTATTACAGCAGAAATATTTTTTTCTGAAGCACCTTGGGCAATTGCTCTAACATTTACATTGTTTTTACCTAAGGCACTAAACATTTGTCCACTTAAACCTTGATGATTTTTCATATTATCTCCAACCATCGCAATAATTGCTAAATTATCTTCAATTATTATCGGGTTTAATTTGTGTTGTTGGATTTCAAATGAAAATACCTCATCTAATGCTTGTTTAGCAAGCGGAGCATCTTCATTATAAATACCAATACATATCGAGTGTTCAGATGATGCTTGAGTAATAAATACAATATTTATATTTTGTTGAGATAATGTCTCAAACATACGTTTTGAAAAACCTGGAATACCAACCATTCCACTACCTTCTAGGGTTAGTAAATTAATGTTTTCGATATGAGTAATTCCTTTAACAGGTTTATTATTTGTTGATTCTTTAGAAATAAGAGTTCCCTCGTTTTCTGGATCAAAAGTGTTTTTAATTCGAACAGGAATTTCTTTTTCAAGAACTGGTTGAATAGTAGGAGGGTAGAGTACTTTTGCACCAAAATGAGATAGTTCCATAGCTTCCTTGTACGAAATTTGTGTAATAGGAAAAGCTTGTTTAACCACTCTTGGGTTTGCAGAGTACATACCGCTAACATCTGTCCATATTTGTAATTCGTTAGCATTTAAAGCAGCCGCATAAATTGCAGCTGAATAATCTGAACCTCCACGACCTAAAGTTATTGTTTCTCCATCTTCATCGGCAGCAATAAAACCACCTAGAATAGTTGTGTCAAATTCATTTTTACTAAAATAATCAGAACATTTTTTATTGGTAAGCTTAAAATTTACCTGTGCATTTAAAGAATCTTTATTTGTAATAATTAAATCTCTACTGTTTTTATGAGTAGCATTTAATAATTCTTTTGCTGCATTTGCAATAATAAAAGAAGATAATCTTTCTCCAAAACTAGAAACAATAGCTAATGTTTTTGAAGATAGCTCTTGTAATAAAAAAACACCTTCGTAAATTGCTTTTAGTCGGTTAAAAAGACGTTCAACTTCTTGAATTACTTCTTGTTGGTTTTCTTTTGAAATTAATTCATTAATTACAGTATAGTGTAATTCTTCTAACTCAGAAACAGCTTTTAAAGCATTAGTGTTATCTTTTAATGCTAATTGAGCTGTAGCTAATAACTTATCGGTAGTTTTACCAAAAGCAGAAACCACTACCGCTGTTTTTTCTTGATTAGAAACTTGTTTTACAATTTGTAAAACTTTTTTAATGTTTTGATAATTGGCTACGGATGACCCACCAAATTTTAAAACTTTCATTGTTAATTGTGTATAGTTGTGAATTGATTTTGAGCTAGTTATCTTTTTTGAAATTTTCAAAAAAATAACGATAACCTATGGTAATATGTAAATAGTAAACCCCCTAAAGGGTAATAATTGTAGTTGTAGAAATTGTTGTGCCAACAAAAGAAGTCGTAAAGTTTACGACTGATAAAGAATTGATATTTCTTTTGTTATTTAACATTGCGTCAAATGTATATAATTATTTTAGAATAAAAATAATTATTTTAAAAATTTATCTAATTCGCTTAAAATAATATCACAACCTTGAGTGATTTCTTTGTCAGAAATAGTTAGTGGTGGAGTAATTCTAATTGCAGTTCCTTCAAAAAGTAACCAGAATAAAATCAGACCTTTATTTAAAGAATTTAAAATAATTTGTGAAGCTATTTCAGGTGATTCTACAATTAATGCTAGCATTAGTCCTCTACCTCTAATTTCTTTAACCGCAGGATGATTTTTAAATTTATTACGTACTAATTTTTCTTTACGTAATGTTTCTTCAATAAGCTTTGTTGATGTTATTTCATTAATAGTAGCTAAACCAGCAGCAGCAATTACAGGATGACCTCCAAAAGTAGTAATATGACCTAATTTAGGGTTTTCTTTAAGTGTATTGATTATTTCAAAAGACGAAATAAAAGCACCTATTGGCATTCCTCCACCTAAACCTTTACCAGTAATAACAATATCTGGAGTAACATTGTAGTTTTCAAATCCCCAAAATTTACCAGTACGTCCAACACCAGTTTGAATCTCATCTAAAATAAATAAAGCTCCAACTTCTTGACAACGTTTTTTAACTTTTGTTAAATAATTATTTTTAGGTTCAATAAAACCAGCTCCACCTTGTATTGTTTCTAAAATAACACCAGCAGTATTTTTAGTAATTTTTTCTAAATCTATGTCATTGTTAAATTCAATAAATTTTGTTCCAGGAATTAATGGACGAAAGGCACGATTTTGTTGTTCTGCTCCACAAACACTCATTGCTCCTTGAGTGTTACCATGGTATGCATTTTTTGCAGCAATAATTTCACTTCTATTTCTAAATCGTTTGGCTAATTTTAAAGCACCTTCTGTTGCTTCCGTTCCAGAGTTAACAAGGTATATGGATGATAAAGTATTCGGAAGTGTATTAGCTAAAGCTTTACAGAGTTCTAATTGAGGTTTTTGAATGAATTCACCATACACCATAACATGCGTATATGAATCTAATTGATTTTTTATTGCTTTATTTATTTTAGGATGATTATGTCCTAAACTATTCGCAGAAACGCCAGCAACAAAATCTAGCATTTTTTTTCCGTCAGTAGTATATATATAGCTTCCGTTAGCACTAGCAATTTCTATAGCCAAAGGATGAGGAGTTGTTTGACCTTGATATTTAAAAAAACCTTCTTTCATTTCAATTATTTTATTTTAAAATTTTTGAAATTCTTCTTTTTACCTTTTTCTTTTTTTGAAATTTCTTCAAGAAATTTTTCTTTGGCTTTATTTACAACTTCTTTTGAATTTTTAATATTATTTATTTTAGAAGATTTGTCTTTAATAAAAATATCCTCTATAGTTTTAGGTTGTTCATCCCCACGCCATATAAATCCTTTAAATTTTTTATCTTCTGTAGGAAATTCAGATGGGGGAAAGGTTTTACCTTCAGTACTTTTAAAATATTTTGTTTGAGTAATTTCATTATTGATAAGAGTAAATTCAATATCACTCGCAATTTCTTTAGTAATGGTTTCTAGTTTTTGTGTATCTTCATTACGATTATAATATAATGATTCAGCATTTCCTTTAACCAGCATAGTTCTTAAATCATTTTTTTCAAATTTACCGTAAATATTTCGTCCTTTTATTTGATTGTAATTATCATTAGCTAAAGAGTCTTTTTGAATCATAAAAGCATTCTTTAATACTTTTAAAGAATCTAATTTATTAGTTTTTGTGTTAGAAAGTATTTGAATACTATCACCTGTAATTTGACTTTTACCAGACCAAATAATAGGATTTTTAAACATTCTTGTTAGCCCAGTAACTTGACTCGTATGAATGGAATCACATTTTCCTTGTAAGTCTGATTTAAATATTTTTGCATTGTTAAAAATTCTAACAATTCTATTTTCTGGTTTACCAGTTAATAATATTTTATCTCCAGCAACATACATAGAATCTTTATCAACTTCAGAAATAGCTACAGCTCTATCAATAATGTATAAAGAATCTTTATGCTCGTATAATTCGGCATAATTACCTTTTGTAACCATTTTCTGAACTGTGTCAATTACCTTTATTCTGTTGGTTGCAGAAGCAAATCCTCTTTTTTTATCGTAATATAAACTATCTGCTAAAATGGTTCTTTCTTTTAAGAAAAGTTTCGCATTTTTTACAAAGTACGAAATGTCAGTATTTGTATCAAAAAAACCTCTTTCAGAATATACTCTTGTACTATCTTTTAAATTGGTTATTGTACTTGGACCATACAAATAAGCTAAGTTTGAATTGGTGTAATAATCTAAGTGATTTGATTCTAGGTGATTGTCAGGGTTTACAACTGTTACTGTAGATTTTGCCGTAAATTTTTTATCGTTTAAAAGATAAGTTCCTTTAATACTTTTTAAAGTGTTTTTTTTATCACGAATAGTACCTCCGCTAGGATAATATAAAATTTGATTAATTCTGTCGAAGTGAAGTGTATCTGTTTTCAGTTTCATTTCATCATCATTAATTTCTACATTACCCCAAGATTTTGCTTTTTTTTCATTACCATCATAAATAGCAAAATCACTATATTGAATAATACTATCACCTTGTTCAATTATAACTTCACCAAGAGCTTTAAATAAATTTTTCTTTTGAAAAAATAAAGCTTTTTTACAATCTAGAGTTGCTCCTTCATGCTCCATTTTAACATTACCAATTAATATGGTTGCTCCTGGGTATTTTTGTTCATCAGCAGTACTTATTTCTGTTGATAATATTTTAATTTTTTTCGTTTGAGAAAAACCTACAATTGTAAATGCTAAGAATGTTAAAAGAAATAGTTTTTTCAAAGTAATATGTTTTATCGCACAAAAATAATGAAAAGTACGTGCCATATTTCTTAATAAATCAATAAATTATTAGTTTAAATAGAGTAACGGTTTCTAATTGGTTAATTTTGTATTAAAATAAAAAAACAAGTAAATATGAGCGCCCATTTTGATTTGTCTTTAGAAGAAATGAAATCTTATGGATATAAAATAGTAGACCTGATAGCTGAACATTGGGATACTTTAAACGATAAAAAACCTGTTAGTTCTGCTACTCGTAAGGAAATGGATAATCTTTTTTTACAAGAAGCTCCTGATAAAGGGATGCAAGCGAATGAAGTATTAGATTTTGTGATGAATAATGTAATACCTAATAGTACAGTAATTTCTCACCCTAAATCTTATTCTTTTGTTCCTGGTCCGAGTAATTTTATTAGTACAATGGCTGATACTTTAGCAACGGGATTTAATATTTTCTCTGGAGGATGGGTAGCTTCTCCTGCTGCAGCTGAATTGGAAATTGTTACAATGAATTGGTTGTTAAAAATGTTTAATTTTCCGATAGAAAAAGGTGGCGGTATTTTTACAAGCGGTGGTTCTATGGCAAACTTAACCGCTTTAGTAACAGCAAGAAGAATAAAGTGTGGAGATGATTTTTCGAAAGCTATAATTTATTTATCTGATCAAGCACATTCATCAAATATTAAAGCAATTCGTGTTTTAGGATTTAAAAAAGAACAAATTCGAATTTTACCTACAGATATCGAGTTCAGAATTAGTATTAATAAATTAAAAAATGCGATTGCCAAAGACAGATTAGAAGGCTTACAACCTTTTTGTTTTATTTCATCTGCAGGAACTACCAATACAGGTACCGTTGATCCGTTACATGATATTGCAGATATTTGTGAAGAGGAAAACTTATGGTTTCATATTGATGGAGCTTATGGTGGAGCAGCAATACTATCTGAAAAAGGAGCAAGAGCATTAAGAGGGATTGATAGAGCAGATTCTTTAACTGTTGATCCTCATAAATGGTTTTTTCAACCTTATGAAATAGGATGTTTATTAGTAAAAGATGCTTCCTGGTTAAGTAATACGTTTAGTGAAAAACCAGAATATTTAAGAGATATTGAAGGTAATGATTCTGAAATTAATTTCTATGATTACGGAATTCAGTTAACACGCCGTTTTAGAGCATTAAAGTTTTATATGTCGATAAAAACTTATGGTTTAGATACTTTTAAGGAGGCTGTAACATATAATATTCAATTAGCAGATAATGTTGAAAAAATATTACGCAAAAGTAGAAATTGGGAAATAGTTTCTCCTGCAACTTTAGCAGTTATTAATTTTAGATACAATCCGATTGGGTTAAGTTTATCTGAAAAAGAAATAGACACGTTAAATCAAGAGATTTCAAGAAAAATGATGGAATCTAAAGAGGCTCTTTTAGTAACGACTATTTTAAATAAGCAAGTAGTTTTACGTATGTGTTTAATTAATCCGAAAACAACAATTAATCATGTAAAAGAAACTCTTTTTCTATGTAATAAATTTGCTGAAGAGATTTTAAAGAAATAAAAAAGGAGTTCTTAAGAGCTCCTTTTTTATTTATGTTAAAGATTGCATTTCTACAAGTTTATTATAGGTGCCGTTTTTATTAATTAATTCTTCATGAGTACCTTGTTCAACTATTTTTCCTTTTTTCATTACTACAATTACATCCGCTTTTTGAATAGTAGATAATCTATGCGCAATTACAACAGATGTTCTGTTTTGCATCATTTTTTCTAAAGCATCTTGCACTAATTTTTCTGATTCAGTATCTAAAGCAGAAGTAGCTTCGTCAAGAATCATAATAGGAGGGTTTTTAAGTACAGCACGAGCAATACTTAAACGTTGTTTTTGTCCACCAGATAATTTGCCTCCTCCATCACCAATATTAGTGTCATAACCATTAGGTAAGTCTTTTATAAATTCATGAGCGTTGGCAATTTTAGCAGCAGTAATAATTTCTTTATCAGTTTTATTTTTTAAACCTAAAGTAATATTATTTTTAATACTATCATTAAAGAGTATAGAGTCTTGAGTAACTAAACCTTCTAACTGTCGTAGAGATTTTTTTCGGATTGTTGTAATATCAATACCATCTATCTGAATACTTCCTTTATTCACATTGTAAAAACGAGTTAATAAATTAGCAATAGTAGATTTACCACTACCAGATTGACCAACTAAAGCAATCATTTTACCTTTAGGGATAGTTAAAGAAAAATCTTTTAAAACATAATTATCTTCATACTTAAAAGAGATGTTGTTAAATGAAATTTCTGAATTAAAATTAGATCTATTAATACTCTCAGGTGAGTCTTTTAAATTATTTTCCATCTCTAAAATTTCAACAACTCTTTCTGCAGATGCAGTGGCTCTTTGTATACCATATAGAGAGTTAGAAATTGCTTTAACAGGATTTAAAATAAGGTAAAACAGGGCTATATAAGTAAAAAACTGTTCAGGTTCTAAAGGGCTGTTGTCACTCAAAACCAGTTTACCACCAAACCATAAAATAACAATAATTGTCGCTGATCCTAAAAACTCACTCATAGGAGAAGCTAATAGTTGTCTTTGCCAAACAGCAGAGCCTAACTTATATATTCTTTGAATAGAGTTTTTAAAGTTTGAAAAGAAGAGTTTTTCAGCAGTAAAGCTTTTAATAACCTTTAAACCAGAGAGAGATTCTTCAACTAAAGATAATAAAAAACTATTTTCTTTTTGAGCTTCTAACGAAGCAGTTCTTAATTTTTTACTTAATACAGAGATTAATAATCCAGAAATTGGCAAAAGAATAAAAACAAACAATGTTAGTTCGGAACTCATTGTAAACATTGAAATTAGTACAATAATAATAGTTAAAGGTTCTCTTACTAAAGTTTCAAAAGAGCTTAAAAAAGAGGATTGCACTTCACCAACATCAGAGAAAATTCTAGATATGGCATCTCCTTTTCTTTTTTCTGAAAAAAATGAAATGGGTAATGAAATGTATTTGTCGTATAAATCATTACGAATATCTCTTACAGTACCTAATTGTAAAAAAACTAAAAAATAAGAAGCCATATATCGACTTAGATTTTTTAGAAAAAAGAGAATTAAAGAAATAATACTAACAAATAAAAGTGCGTCCTCTGCACCTCCATTTGCAATCATCTGAGAAATTTTAAAGTTTAAAGAGTTTTGAATATAATCTGAAATTCCAGAAAAAGTACCATCATATTCTGGTAAGGTTTTTGTAAGCTTCTGTTTACCGAATAAAATACTTAAAACAGGAATAAATGCCAATACTGATAATACATTAAAAACTGCATACAGTATATTAAAAAAAATGTTTAAAAAAGCATGTTTTTTATAAGGACTTGTATAAGTAGCTATTTTTTTTAAATACCCCATTATAAATTTAATTCTTTAATAATTCGATGAATTTTAACATCTAATTTATTTTCAGTCTCTTTGATTTCTTCAACTGAATCTAATTTAGATTTTACGCTAAAATAAAATTTAATTTTAGGTTCTGTACCACTTGGTCGAGCTGCTATTTTAGTTCCATCTTCAGTGTGATAAATCAACACATTAGATTTTGGAATATCCATGATAAATTCTTCGCCAGTAATTAAATTCTTTTTTATTGAAGATTGATAGTCACATAAATATTGAACTTTAGAACCATCAATTTCAGTAAATGGATTTTCACGTAAATCAATCATCATTTGTTTGATTTGCGCTGCTCCATCCATACCTTTTTTTACAATGGCAATTAAATGCTCTTTGTAAAAGTGGTTTTTAGTATATAGTTCTAATAAGTTTTGATAAAAAGAACTTTTATTAGCTTTAGCATCAGCTGCAATTTCACAAGCGAGTAGGGCAGAAGTAACAGCATCTTTATCGCGAACAAAATCTCCTACCATGTAACCAAAACTTTCTTCTCCACCACCTATAAAGTCTAAATCAGGAAAGTCTTTAATCATTTTAGCAATCCATTTGAAACCAGTTAAACCAACTTTTGTTTCTACTCCGTATAATTCAGCAATTTCGTTTACTAAATTAGTAGAAACTATTGTAGAACCTATAAATTGCTTACCGTTTAACTGTCCTTTATTTTTTTTGTCTTTAATTAAAAAATCGGTCATCATACTCATGGTTTGATTTCCGTTTAACAATTTCATATTTCCATCAGTATCGCGAACAGCAATACCAATTCTATCAGAATCTGGATCGGTTCCTAAAACGATATCTGCATCTAATTCATTGGCTAAATCTACAGCCATTTTTAATGCAGCAGGTTCTTCAGGGTTAGGCGAGTCAACTGTAGGGAAATCACCATCAGGAATTGCTTGTTCTTCAACAATATGAACTTGAGTATATCCTGCACGTCTTAAAACTTCGGGAATCAATTTTATTGATGTTCCATGTAAAGCTGTAAAAACAATTTTTAAATTTTCACGCCCTTTAATGTCAAACATTCCATTTTTTAGTGAAGCTTTCCAAAAAGCTTCATCAACTTCTGATCCAATTTCTGAAATTAAATTTTCATTAGCTTCAAAGTTAATTCCTGAGAATTTTAGTGAATTTACTTCATCAATAATTCCTTTATCTTCTGGAGTAACAATTTGCCCACCATCAGACCAATATACTTTATAACCGTTATATTCCGGAGGGTTGTGTGAAGCTGTTAAAACAATTCCTGCATCACAGTTTAAGTAATTTACTGCAAAAGATAATTCAGGAGTAGGGCGCATATCATCAAAAAGATATACTTTAATATTATTTGCTGAAAATACATCAGCTACAACTTTAGCTAACCACTTACTATCATGACGGCAATCGTAACCAATGGCAACTTTTAATTCTTTATTTGGTTTTACTTCATGTAAATAATTGCTTAATCCTTGTGTAGCTTTACCTAAAGTATATTTATTAATTCGGTTGGTTCCTGCACCTACAATACCGCGCATTCCACCAGTTCCAAATTCTAAGTTTTTATAAAAACGATCAGCTAAGTCATTAGAATTAGTGTCGATTAATTGTTTTATTTCAGATTTTGTTTCGGTATCAAAAACATCTGAAAGCCATAATTTAGCGTTATTTAAAATCTCTTCCATCTATCAAATTAAAACGTACAAAGATACGAGTTTTAAAAATTCATTTTTTCTTTAATAGCGTAATGTTTTTGTTGGGGATTAGTTTTGATAATTAATTCACCTAAAAATCCAGCTAAAAATAGTAAAGTACCTAATATCATTGAGGTTAAAGCAATGTAAAACCAAGGATTATTCGTAATTAAAATAGCTTTAATACCTGTAGATAATCGGTATAATTTCATTATTCCGATATAAAATGCTGATATAAATCCAAAGATAAACATTAAGCTACCCCATAAACCAAAAAAATGCATTGGTCTTTTACCAAATTTTGATAGAAAAGAAATGGTAATTAAATCTAAAAAACCATTTATAAAGCGGTCTATACCAAATTTAGTAACACCATATTTACGCGCTTGATGTTGTACTACTTTTTCTCCTATTTTATTAAAACCCTCATTTTTAGCTAAAACAGGAATATAACGATGCATTTCACCACTTACTTTTACTGTTTTGACAACCTCGTTTTTATAAGATTTTAAACCACAATTAAAGTCATTTAACTCTAAACCAGAAGTTTTACGAGCTGCCCAATTGAATAATTTAGATGGAATATTTTTAGTTACAACATTGTCGTAACGTTTCTTTTTCCAACCAGAAATTAAATCGAAATTATCTTCAGCTATAAGCTTATATAGTTCAGGAATTTCGTCTGGACTGTCTTGTAAATCAGCATCCATTGTTATAACTACATTTCCTTGCGCTAAACCAAAACCAGCATCTAAAGCTTGGGATTTACCGTAATTTCTTTGAAAACGGATTCCCTTTACTGATTTGTTTGTTGATGATAATTTTTCAATAACTTCCCATGAAGTATCGATGCTACCATCATCAATAAAAATAATTTCATATAAATAACGATTGGATTGCATAACTTTTGCAATCCAATCGTGTAATTCTTGTAAAGATTCTTCTTCGTTTAAGAGTGGTATTACTACCGATATATCCATT
>CAZCHR010000028.1:0-19472 GCA_964498665.1 uncultured Tenacibaculum sp.
ACTGAGATAATTGGTTGGTACCAAAGAATGAATTAATTACAGAAGATAATGTCTTCGCATTAATTAAGTCAATAGGAGTGAATACTTCGTTATCACGCACATTCATTCTTTCTCGAATAGTACGAGCCATACGAGCTAAACCTACACCAAATTGACCTGCTAATTGTTCACCAACAGTTCTAACACGACGATTAGATAAGTGATCGATATCATCTACTTCAGCTTTTGAATTGATTAACTCAATTAAATACTTAATAATAGTAATAATATCTAGTTTTGTTAATACTTTTTGATCTATATCTTCATTAAGACCTAATTTAGTATTCATTCTAAAACGTCCTACCTCTCCTAAAGAGTAACGTTGCTCAGAGAAAAATAATTTTTCAATAATCCCTCTTGCAGTTTCCTCATCTGGCGGTTCAGCATTACGTAATTGTCTATAAACATGTTCTACTGCTTCTTTTTCAGAATTTGTAGGATCTTTTTGTAATGTATTGTGAATGATAGCATAATCAGCCATGTCATTATCTACCTTATGTAATAAGATAGTTTTTGCACCTGCTTCGATTATTTCATCAACGTGTTCTTTTTCTATGATTGTATCACGGTCAAAAACTATTTCGTTACGCTCTATAGATACAACTTCTCCTGTATCTTCATCTACGAAATCTTCATGCCAAGTTTTTAATACTCTTGCTGCTAATTTACGCCCTAATACTTTCTTTAATCCAGCTTTAGAAACCTTAATTTCTTCTGCTAAATCAAAAATCTCTAAAATATCTTTATCTCTTTCAAAACCTATGGCTCTGAATAACGTTGTTACTGGTAATTTTTTCTTACGATCAATGTAGGCATACATTACCTGATTGATGTCTGTTGCGAATTCAATCCAAGAACCTTTAAAAGGAATTACCCTTGCAGAATACAATTTTGTACCGTTTGCGTGGAAAGATTGCCCAAAGAATACACCTGGTGAACGGTGTAATTGTGATACCACAACTCTTTCTGCTCCATTAATAATGAAGGTTCCAGAATTTGTCATATAAGGAATTGTACCTAAATATACGTCTTGAACGATTGTTTCAAAATCTTCGTGTTCAGGATCTGTACAGTAGAGCTTTAATCTAGCTTTTAAAGGAACACTATGTGTTAAACCTCTTTCTATACATTCTTGAATGCTATATCTTGGTGGATCTACAAAGTAGTCTAAAAATTCTAATACAAATTGATTACGGGTATCTGTAATCGGAAAGTTATCCATGAAGGTTTTATACAAACCTTCCTCTCCTCTTTCTTCTGCCTTAGTTTGCAATTGGAAAAAATCTTGGAAAGATTTTACCTGAATATCTAAAAAATCTGGATAATCAGCTCCTAAGCGAGAAGATGCGAAGTTAATCCTTTCAGTAGTGTTTATCGTTGCCAAAAGAGATGCTATTTTTAAATTAAAAATATATTTTTTGAAACTTCTTAGTTTCAATACTGCAATTTAAATTGCTTTTACTGATTAAAAATCAGCGCTTTATAATCGAAATTTTACAATTAAAAAATTGCAAAAAAATAAATAACGAATATATACACAAAATGGTTTAGGACTAAAAACTTACGTTTCTAGTACCTAAACCTTAATTG
The DNA here is from genome assembly GCA_964498665.1 of uncultured Tenacibaculum sp. Classification (GTDB taxonomy): domain Bacteria; phylum Bacteroidota; class Bacteroidia; order Flavobacteriales; family Flavobacteriaceae; genus Polaribacter. The sequence goes on from CAZCHR010000028.1 coordinate 1,630, forward strand.
TTGTTTCCCGTTTTAAATCGGGAATATAGCTTACTTAAGCTCTACCTCAGCTCCAGCTTCTTCTAAAGACTTCTTAAGGCCTTCAGCCTCATCTTTAGATACACCTTCTTTTACTGCTGCAGGAGCGCTATCTACGATACCTTTAGCTTCTTTTAATCCTAAACCAGTTAATTCTTTAACTAATTTTACAACTGCTAATTTAGAACCACCTGCTGCTTTTAAGATTACATCAAATTCAGTTTGCTCTTCTGCTGCATCTCCTCCTGCTGCCGGTCCTGCTACTGCTACTGCTGCTGCAGCTGGCTCAATACCATACTCATCTTTTAAGATAGAAGCTAATTCATTAACGTCTTTTACAGTTAAGTTAACTAATTGTTCTGCGAAATCTTTTAAATCTGCCATTTTAATTGTTTTTTGAAATTTTATTTATTTTAGTTTATTAGTGCGCGTAATTATTTTTCTGATAAAGTTTTAACAATACCTGAAAGTGTTTGTCCTCCTGATTGTAACGCTGAAATAACGTTCTTAGCAGGCGATTGTAATAATCCGATAATATCTCCAATAAGTTCTTCTCTAGACTTAATATTAACAAGAGCGTCTAATTGGTCATCTCCAACATAAACTGCCTCTTCTACAAAAGCTCCTTTTAATAAAGGTTTATCTGATTTCTTACGGAATTCTTTAATTAATTTAGCTGGTGCATTTGCAGCCTCAGCAATCATTAATGAAGTATTACCTTTTAATACATCTTGTAATTCTCCAAACTCTTTATCAGAAGCTTCCATTGCTTTTGCAAGCATGGTGTTCTTTACAACAGCCAATTGTACGTTTGCTTTAAAGCAAGCTCTACGTAAGCTAGAAGTAGTTACAGCATCTAAACCAGATATATCTGCTAAATAGATGGTATTTGTATCTGCTAACTGCGCTGTTAAATCTTGTATTACTTGTGATTTTTCCTCTCTAGTCATAATGAATAAGTTTTAACTGCCTTACAATATAGATTTTTCCTCTACAGCAATACTTGGACTCATTGTTGAAGACATAAAAATACTCTTAATATATGCTCCCTTTGCCGCTGTTGGCTTTAATTTTAATAACGTTTGAAGTAATTCGTTTGCATTTTCTTGGATTTTTTGAGCATCAAAAGATACTTTTCCAATTGCTGCGTGAACGATACCAGTTTTATCAACTTTAAAGTCAATTTTACCTGCTTTTACTTCGGTAACTGCTTTTGCAACGTCCATAGTTACTGTACCAGTCTTTGGGTTAGGCATTAAACCTCTTGGTCCTAAAACACGACCTAAAGGACCTAATTTACCCATAACACTAGGCATAGTAATAATAACGTCAACGTCAGTCCATCCTCCTTTAATTTTCTGAAGGTATTCATCTAGTCCAACATAATCAGCACCAGCTTCTTTAGCTTCTGCTTCTTTATCTGGAGTAACTAATGCTAAAACTTTTACATCCTTACCTGTTCCGTGAGGTAATGTTACAACACCACGTACCATTTGATTTGCTTTACGAGGATCTACTCCTAAACGTACTGCTAAATCTACAGATGCATCAAATTTTACATTTGTAATTTCTTTAACTAATGCTGATGCATCTTGTAAGCTATAAACTTTAGAGCTATCTATCTTAGCACGAGCTTCTTTTTGCTTTCTAGTAATTGCCATTTCTAAATATCTTTTAAAGTTTAAGCAGGTGCATCACCTGTTACTGTTAATCCCATAGAACGAGCAGTTCCGGCAATCATTCTCATTGCAGATTCAACTTTAAAGGCATTCATATCTACCATTTTGTCTTCTGCAATTGTTCTTATTTGATCCCAAGAAACTTTCGCTACTTTTTTCCTATTTGGTTCTCCTGAACCTTTCTTAATTTTGGCCGCTTCTAATAATTGTACTGCAGCTGGTGGTGTTTTTACAACAAACTCGAAAGATTTGTCTGTATAAACAGTAATAACAACAGGTAATACTTTACCTTGTTTGTCCTGTGTACGTGCATTAAATTGCTTACAGAACTCCATGATGTTAACACCGGCAGCACCTAAAGCGGGTCCAACTGGTGGCGACGGATTCGCAGCACCTCCCCTAACTTGTAGTTTAACTAATTTACTTACTTCTTTTGCCATTGTTTAAGTTTTAATCAATATGTTTAAAATGGAAGCTTTAAACACATCTAAATATAGGTGTAACAATTATATTTTCTCTACTTGTGTGTAACTTAGCTCTAATGGTGTTTTTCTTCCAAAAATCTTAACCATTACTTCTAGCTTACGTTTTTCCTCATTCACTTTTTCGATTGAACCATCAAATCCGTTAAAAGGACCATCAATTACCTTAACTGTTTCTCCAACATTATAAGGAATTGCAATATTTTCATCACTAACAGAAAGTTCATCAACTTTACCTAACATTCTGTTTACTTCTGATTTACGCATTGGCACAGGTTCTCCTCCTTTAGTTTCCCCTAAAAAACCTATAACATTTGTTACTGATTTAATTACGTGAGGAACCTCTCCTGCTAAATTAGCTTCAACCATTACATAACCAGGAAAGTAAACTCTTTCTCTGTTAACTTTTTTACCGTTTCTTACTTGAATAACTTTTTCAGTAGGAACGATAACTTGATTTACATAATCTGATAATCCAAAACGAGCAATTTCAGTCTCGATATAATTTTTAACCTTATTTTCTTGACCTCCTACAGCTCTAACAACATACCACTTCATCACAGACTCTGCCATAATTTAGTTATTAAATAATTGGAAAAAATTATCTAAACCTGTTTGAAAAACCTTATCAATACCTGCTACTAGCAGTGCAAATACAACTGTAAATGCAGCAACTACTACTGTAGATTTTTGAGCCTCTTCACGAGATGACCAAGTCATGTTTGTGTTTAATTCTTCAAAAGAATCTTTAATGTACTGTATAAAGTTATTCATGTTTTTATCCTTTTAACGAGTTGCAGCAACAACTACAACTCGCTTTATTTTTTGCACGGATTGAGGGACTCGAACCCCCGACACCTGGTTTTGGAGACCAGTGCTCTACCAACTGAGCTAAACCCGTATTTCATTTAAAAGGAGTCTCTCTTTTAAAGAGACCCCTTTTTTATACTATATAAACTAATTAAAATTAGTCTAAAATTTCAGTTACCTGACCTGCACCTACTGTTCTACCTCCTTCACGGATAGCGAACTGTAAACCTAAGTTTAATGCAATTGGCTGAATTAAATCAACAGTAATTGTTAAGTTATCTCCTGGCATTACCATTTCTACTCCATCAGGTAAGTTAATATTACCTGTTACGTCAGTTGTACGTACATAGAACTGTGGACGATAGTTGTTATGGAATGGAGTATGACGTCCACCTTCTTCTTTCTTTAAAACATAAACCTCTGCTTTAAACTTAGCATGTGGAGTTACCGAACCTGGTTTACAGATTACCATACCTCTCTTAATATCTTCTTTAGCAATACCTCTTAATAAGATACCTGCATTATCTCCTGCCTCACCTCTATCTAAGATTTGACGGAACATTTCAATACCAGTTACTGTAGAAGAAAGCTTCTCAGTACCCATACCTATAATATCTACAGCTTCACCTGAATTAATAATACCTGTTTCAATACGACCAGTAGCAACAGTACCACGACCTGTAATTGAGAATACATCTTCAATTGGCATTAAGAAATCCTTTTCAGTTTCTCTTGGTGGCTCTTCAATCCATTCATCAACCTTACTCATTAATTCTAAAACAGTATCAACCCATTTTTGCTCACCATTTAAAGCCCCTAAAGCAGAACCTGCAACTACAGGACCATTATCTCCATCATATTCATAGAAAGATAATAATTCTCTAACTTCCATCTCTACTAATTCTAAAAGCTCTTCATCATCAACCATATCAACTTTGTTTAAGAAAACAACGATACGAGGAATACCTACCTGACGACCTAATAAAATGTGCTCACGAGTTTGTGGCATAGGACCATCAGTTGCAGCTACTACTAAAATAGCTCCATCCATTTGAGCAGCACCAGTTACCATGTTCTTTACGTAATCGGCGTGACCTGGACAGTCAACGTGTGCGTAGTGACGGTTAGCTGTTGCGTATTCTACGTGAGAAGAGTTTATTGTAATACCTCTTTCTTTTTCCTCAGGAGCGTTATCGATTTGATCGAAATCTCTCTGCTCTGAAAATCCTGCATCTGCTAAAACCTTAGTGATTGCAGCAGTTAATGTAGTTTTACCGTGATCTACGTGACCGATAGTACCAACATTTAAGTGTGGTTTCGAACGATCATAAGTTGCTTTTGCCATGATTATTAATTTTAATTCTTAGTTAAATATATTTAGTGTTTACTTTTAAAAATTCTTATATACTCTTTTCACTAAAAAAAGAGCCAATGACCGGATTTGAACCGGTGACCTCATCCCTACCAAGGATGCGCTCTACCAACTGAGCTACACCGGCTTGGAATTTTAGAGCGAAAGACCAGGTTCGAACTGGCGACATTCAGCTTGGAAGGCTGACGCTCTACCAACTGAGCTACTTTCGCGTATTTTTAAAACCTTTCGTTAATAATCAAAAGTGAAGCTTGATATATTAACTAATCAGTTTTAAAAAAGTGGGGAGAGCAGGATTCGAACCTGCGAAGTCGTAAGACAACGGAGTTACAGTCCGTCCCAGTTGGCCGCTTTGGTATCTCCCCTTTGGTAATTTAAAACTATGTTAAAGAACTTTCTTTTGAGCCGATGAGAGGACTCGAACCTCCGACCTGCTGATTACAAATCAGCTGCTCTAGCCAGCTGAGCTACATCGGCAATTGTTACAAAAAAACAATCCGCTATTTCTAACGGACTGCAAATGTATAAAGTAATTTTTAATTTTTAAAACTTTTTGAGTTATTTTTCACTTTTTTATGACACTAATGAATCTCTAAGCTTTTCTTTTGATTTTTTTAAACTTCTTTTTAATGAATCAACCGCAACACTAATACCTTCTTCAAAGGTTTTATTAACCTTTTTAATCATTAATTCATTTCCTGGAATATTAATTTTCACTTCAGTTATTTTATTTTCTTTTTCACTTGTTTTTTGAACTTTTAAAAAAACTTCTACATCAACAATTTTATCATGAAACTTTTCTAACCCTTCTATCTTCTTCTCTATATAATCTAATAACTTTTTATCTGCTGTAAAGTTTACTGATTGCGTGAATACCTTCATAATTATTTCAATCTTTATTTTAACTCTCTAGGGTGAGCTTTGTTATACACTTTTTTTATCTCCTCTAAGCTATTATGCGTATATACTTGAGTTGAGGCTAAACTTGAATGCCCTAGCAATTCTTTAACCGAATTTAATGACGCACCATTATTTAGTAAATGTGTTGCAAAAGCATGCCTAAGTATATGTGGGCTTTTCTTTACTTTTGACGACACTCTACTAAAGTACAAATTTATTATTCGGTAAACAAGAGTTTCATAAATTTTACTTCCTTTTTTTGTCACCAAAAGTTCATCTATAGTTTTATTAAAAAAAATTCTTTTTAAGCTTAAATACTCATTTAGAGTATTATTAACTGACGGAATTAACACAACAAATCTTTCTTTATTTCTTTTTCCTAAAATTTTAATAACTCCCTTAACAAAATCAACATCTTGTTCTTTTATATTAATCAACTCTACTCTCCTAATTCCGGTTGAATACAACAACTCTACAATCAACCTATCTCTGACTGATTCAAAATCATTATTCTCACCCATTATCTTTAACACTTGATTAACCTCTTCTTTATCAAAAGGAATTTGTATTTTTTTTTGAATCTTTAACGCTTTATGATTTGCTAATGGATTTACCTCTATCTCATTTATCTTTTGCAAAAACTTATAAAACGACTTTAACGAAGACACTTTTCTATTAATACTTCTATTTGAAACATTGCTATTTACCCAAAAAACAATCCAAGTTCTAATTTGATTATAATGTACATTCTCAATATCATCTTGATCAAATTCTAACTCACAGAAGTCCCTAAAACTAATTAAGTCTGTTTTATAGGCTAAAATAGTATGCTTAGAATATTTTTTTTCATATTCTAAATACTCTAAAAAAGCTTGTATAAGCATAAATAAATATTTAAAATGAAGATACAAAAAAACCTGTATTGAAAACAATACAGGTTTTATATTTTAAAGCTAAATTATTTCTAACTTACCTCTTCTTGAGTTCTTAATTTCTGAACGTAAGATGCTTTAATATTCTGAGCACGTTTTACGACAGATGGTTTATCAAACTGCTTTCTGTTACGCAATTGCTGCATAGTTTTAACATTTCTAAACTTACGTTTATAACGTTTTAAAGCTCTATCGATATTCTCTCCTTCTTTAACTGGAATGATTAACATGTATTAGCACCTCCTTTCATTGTAGTCTCTAAATTTTATTTTTAGGACTGCAAAGATACAAACTAATTGTTAATTTCAATTTTAAAAAATAAATATTTTTAAAACCCTTAAGTTGCTGGCTTATATTCTTTTTTATCAACAACCATTTTCGCAATGATTTCTTTCAAAATTTCAGAAGTACCACCTCCTATTGGGCCCAAACGACTATCACGTAATAAGCGAGCCATAGGATACTCTTCCATATAACCATAACCACCCAGTAACTGAAGTGCTTCATAAATTACCTCATCTGCCATTTTAGTAGACAATAATTTACTCATACTTGCTTCTTTTACTACGTACTGACCATCGTTAAGTCTTTTTGTTATAGAATAATTATATTCTCTACACATATCAACTCTACTAGCCATTTCAGCTATTTTATGACGTAAAACCTGAAATTTATCTAACGACTTACCAAAAGCAACACGCTCTTCCATATACTTCACAGCATAATCAACAGCATATTCTGCTCTAGCATGAGCATTCACACCCATTACCAATCTTTCTAATGCAAAATGTTGCATTATATAAGGAAAACCTTTCCCTTCTTCTCCCATTAAATTTTCTAATGGAATTTCAACATTATCAAAAGCTATTTCGGCTGTGTCAGATGCTCTCCAACCTAACTTATCTAATTTAGTTGATGATATACCAGGTGTATCTCTATCCATTACAAAAATAGACATCCCTTTGTATTTATCTTCTAGATTTGTTTTTGCTGCTACAACTAGATAATCTGAATACACTCCGTTTGTTATAAATGTTTTCGATCCGTTTATTACATATTTATCTCCTTTTTTAACAGCTGTTGTTCTCATACCTGCAACATCTGACCCTCCAAAAGGTTCTGTTATACATAAACACCCTATTTTATCTCCATCTATACTTGGAGTTAAATATTCTTTTTTTATGCGATCATCACCTTCTTTATTTAAATGTGTCATTGCTAAGTAAGCATGTGCCCACATATTAGCAGCAAATCCTCCTGAATTTACTTTTTGTAACTCTTCTAAAAAAATAACTGTGTAAAAAAGATCTAATCCTAAACCTCCATATTCTTCTGGTTGATTTAAACCAAAGTACCCCATATCTCCAAACTTCTTCCAAATAAAACGTTCTACCGTTCCATCTTTTTCCCATTTATTTATATAAGGCACTACTTCTTTTTGTAAAAACTCTTTAAAGCTTTGACGAAAAGACTCATGTTCTTCTGTAAAATACATACTGTTCATTAGTCGTAAACTTAAATTGTTGTTTGTTTATTTTGCTTCCAAATATAAAACTATTCTATCGTATTTATCTAACGGGAAATCTTTAATATTTCTTAATTCTGATATATCTTGAAGTTCTGCAACTTCATCTCTAAATTCTAAAATACTTTTACATAAATCATAATCTATATAAGGGTTTTTCAAAAGCTGTTTAAAAGTTGCCGTATTCACATTTGTTTTTTTGATTATTGGCTTCTCTTGAATTTTAAAAACATTTAAAATATCACTTGCCTTTGACTTATTTAAACCCCAAACCTCATATAATTGCACTGGATAAGAATACCCTTGAAGTTTATTTCTGTATTTTATTATTCTTTCTGAAATAACTTCACCAACACCATTGATTGTTTCAAAATCTTGCTGAGCAGCTTTATTAATATCAGAAGTAGAAACAACTATATTTACCTTAGAATATTCTTTTAAATTTTCATTTTTAGATTTAGCTGAAACCTCAAAATACAAACGTTGTGTTTTCTTCTGTTTATTTCGTTTTATAACCCAATCAGGAAATTTAAAATAAGGAGAAATTTTATTAAGTAAACTATCAGATACTTTTGTAACCTCTTGAAATTCCTCAACAGAATTCACATATTTATTCTTCTTTCTAAAAAAATGTAATCGATCTATTTCATCAATCGACATGCCTAATTGATAACCTTTAAAATCTGTAATAAAATTTGGGTTGAAAGAATATATTTTAGGTTTTCTTTTTTCTAACTCAATCGCTTTTAAACTATCTAATTCTTTTTGAAAAAGAATTAACTCTTCTACTTCAATATTTATTTTGTTTTCTGAACCAAAGTTTACATATACATAAATAACTTGCAAGATTATAATTAGTAGTAATAAAAATAAAATCCCATTTCTTTGGCGTTTGTTATACCAGAAATGGGATTTAAATATTTTCATCTTTGTTTATTTACGCTTTCAAAACTCCGATCGCTTTTAAATATCTTGACAATTCCTCTCTAACCTTAGGAAATAAGAAACATAATCCTATAACATTAGGGACTGCCATCGCAAAAATCATTGCATCTGAAAAGTCAGTTACAGCTCCTAAACTTGCAGCTGAACCAATTATAATAAATAAACAGAATAAGATTTTATATGCATAATCTGATGCTTTAGAACGTCCAAATAAGAACATCCATCCTTGTAAACCATAGTAAGACCAAGACAACATAGTTGAAAATGCAAATAATACAACCGCTATTGTTAAGACATATGGAAACCAAGGTAAAACAGATGCAAATGCTTTAGAAGTCGCCAATACACCATCTGGTGATTTTACTCCATAAGTCATTATACTACCATCTCCATTTGTAATAATAATTACTAAAGCTGTCATCGTACAAACCACTACAGTATCAATAAAAGGCTCTAATAAAGCTACTAAACCTTCTGATGCTGGGTATTTTGTTTTTACTGCTGAATGTGCAATTGCTGCAGAACCAACTCCTGCTTCATTAGAAAATGCTGCTCTTTGAAAACCAATAATTAGAACTCCTAATAAACCACCTGAAATACCTTTAGCATTAAAAGCTCCGTCAAATATTTGACCAAATGCATTTCCTATTTGAGAAAAATTAGCAACTAATATAATTACTGCTGCTAAGAAATATATTCCTACCATAAATGGTACAATCTTCTCAGTAATATTTCCAATTCTTTTAATTCCTCCTATAATTACTACAGCTACTAAAACTGCCATTATAATTCCAAAAACTAAAGCTGTTGATAAATCATTTGAACCTATCATACTTCCAAATTGTTGCGCTGCTTGGTTTGCTTGGAACATATTTCCTCCTCCAAATGAACCTCCAACTACCATTACTGCAAATACTACAGCTAATACTTTTCCTAATCCTGATTTACCAACATCTGCTAAACCTTTTTTAAGATAATACATTGGCCCACCATAAATAGTTCCATCTTCACCAACATCACGATATTTAACACCTAATGTACATTCTACAAATTTTGATGACATCCCTAATAAACCTGCTACGATCATCCAAAAAGTAGCACCAGGACCTCCTAAAGACAAAGCTACTGCAACACCTGCAATATTACCTAAACCAACTGTACCTGATAATGCAGCTGTTAATGCCTGAAAATGAGAAACCTCTCCTTCTTGCCCTTCTACTCTAATTGTTTCTATTGCGTCACCCCCTGGAGTTGGGTCACCTGCCATAACATCAGAGGTAGCGTGATCTACATCATCATATTTTCCTCTAACAATGTTAATCGATACAGGAAACATTCGAATATTAACAAACTTGAATATTATTGTAAAAGCTAATCCCGCTGAAAGTAACATTATTATTACTAAAGGCATTTTAACTCCTCCACCTAAATTTACTGAGTAGAACACAAATCCTCCCCAAGCATCTGCTACTGGTTTAAATCCTTCATTTATTTTTTCTGCCAAACCTTTTTCTTGTGCAAATGTGAACATCGGTGCTATTAATAGCAACAACGTTAGTAGTCTTTTATTCATAATATAAACTGTTTGTTTTTTGAATTAGATGGTGCAATATCTTAAAAAATTGCACTTTCAACAAGTTTTAATCGTTAAATGTAATTTTTACATTAGTTTTTGTTTAAATCTTTGTAAATCTTCTTTAAATGATTTTGGGTAAAAATTCAATTCTTTATTAATCTTTGTTAAATCAAACCCAGTTTTTGGTGGTCTTTTTGCTTTTTGATTTAACGTTGTTGTAGATATTGGTTTTATTAATTTTTTGTTTAAATCAAAAACATCTGCTACTTGTTTCGCAATCTCATTGATACTTAATAACTTATTAGAAGACACATTAAAAATTCCTTTCGCATTTTTATCAATAACTATTTTACAAGTCATTGCTAAATCTTCTACATAGGTTGGCATACGAAACTGATCGTTTACTATTGTTATTTCTTTATTTTCTTCTAAAGATTTCTTTACCCATAAAACAATATTATTACGAGTCATGTCATATACTTTTCCGTAAACCAAAATTGTTCTTAAAATTGTATAATCCACTTTTGAAGTCATTAATACTTCTTCCGACTTCAGTTTAGACAATCCATAATAATTTAACGGATTAGGTTTATCTTTCTCTTTATATGGTCCATTTTTACCATCAAAAATAAAGTCTGTAGAAATATGTACAAGATGTGTATTATTTTCTTCGGAATATTCTTTTAAATATTTAACAACGTTAATATTTAATAAATCACAAGCATCTTTGTTTTCTTCACAAGCATCTACATTTGTCATAGCAGCTGTGTTTACAACTACATCTGGTTTACAAACATGTAACTTTTCTAATAATAAGTCTTTATCAGTAATATCAATAGAGATATACTCAAAATCATTTCGACCACTTCTATTTAATCCTCTTGAAAAACCTATGACCTTGTAACTTTCTTTATCTTTTAACAGAAAATTTACCAAAGTTTGCCCTAATAAACCATTACTTCCTGTAACTACAATTTTTTTCATTTAAAACAATTCTCGTAATTTATTAATTTGTTCTGGTCGCCCTAAAACAATTAAATTAGCTCCAGCGGTTAACCTTAAAGATGCGTCAGGATTAATAACATACTCTTTTTCTGGTGTTCTATAACCAATAACTGTACAACCTGTTTTTTTTCTTAGATCTAAATCTAAAATGGTTTTACCAATATATTCATTTGGCAAATTATCGATAGCTATTTCTTCAAGATTTGCAGAAGTATCACCTTCTATAGTTAATCGATCTACAAACTCAAGAACATCTGGTGTAACAACTAAAGAAGCCATGTGTGCACCTCCTAACTTATCAGGCATAATAACATTTTCTGCTCCTGCAATTTTCAACTTACTATAAGATGTTTCTTTGGATGCTCTACTTATTATTTTACAATTTTTATTTAATTGATTTGCTGTTAAAACTACAAATAAATTATCTGCATCTGAAGGTAATGCTGTTATTAAATAATCTGCATTTAAAACCCCTGCTTTAATTAATGTTTCATCAATTGTGGCATCTCCTTCAATATTTAAAATTTCTTTTTCATCTAAATATTTAATAATATTGGTATCTGCCTCTACAATTACAAAATCTTTATTATAACTATTTAGTTTTGCTATTGCTTGTTTTCCGTTTCTACCATAACCACACACAATAGTATGCCCTTTAAGTTGATCTATTTTTTGTTGCACTTTTTTTATTTTTAATTGATGGAAAAACTGACCGCTTATTAGATATTCAGAAAAAGAAGACACTGCATATCCGAATGTAAATAAACTTGATAATATTAATCCGATTGTAAATATTTTTTCCCCTGTACCAAACGGATGCACTTCACCAAAACCAATCGTAGTTATGGTTATAATTGTCATATACAAACCATCAATAAAAGAGTAATCAAACAGTAATGAATACCCTCCTACACCGATTATTAAAATCAATACCGAAAAAAATACAGCTTTATATAATCTTGATTTAAATATACTCTTTATCATAAATCAAAAACAGAAGTTCTCTTTGTGTAAATCATATCTTTTAAACGTAATAAAAAAGCCAGTGTTAAATACAAACCGAATGACAAACCTACTGTTACAAAAGATATATAAATAAAAAATAATCGCACATTAGTAGCTCGCATACCTAAACGATCTGCAAAGCGTGAAGACACATTAAACCCGTTTCGTTCAAAAAAATGTCGAACAGAATGAATAAGTTTCATACTTACTTGTTTTAATTGCAAGATACCAATTTACTATCATTTGTTTACAACAAGAGCTTTAAAATAAATTTGGTTTTGGTAACTTTGCTTTTTTCTGTAAAATATTGACTTTGAAAGAGCAAGAATATATTGAAGTATACGGAGCCAGAGCTCATAATTTAAAAAACATTGATGTTAAAATACCTCGTGAAAAACTAGTTGTTATTACTGGCTTAAGCGGAAGTGGAAAATCATCTTTAGCCTTTGACACGATTTATGCCGAAGGACAGCGTCGTTATATAGAAACTTTTTCAGCGTATGCTCGTCAATTTTTAGGAGGATTAGAAAGACCTGATGTTGACAAAATAGATGGATTATCTCCTGTGATTTCTATTGAACAAAAAACCACCAATAAAAGTCCACGTTCTACAGTAGGAACTATTACAGAAATTTACGATTTTCTTCGTTTACTTTTCTCAAGAGCTGCAGATGCATACTCTTACAACACCAATGAGAAAATGATAAGTTATTCTGATGAACAAATCAAAAAACTTATTTTAAAAGATTTTGATGGTAAGCGTATTGCAATTCTAGCTCCTTTAGTTAAATCTAGAAAAGGACATTACCGTGAACTTTTTCAGCAAATTTCAAAACAAGGCTTTGTTCGCGTTCGTGTTGATGGTGAAATTCGTGAAATTGAAAAAGGAATGAAACTAGATCGATATAAAACACACGACATTGAAGTTGTTATTGATCGACTAATCGCTAATCCATCAGCAGAGAAAAGATTGGAAGAAACTATTAAAACAGCACTATATACAGGTGATAATATTTTAATGGTTATTGATGTTGACGACGAAAAACCTCGTTACTTTAGTAGAGAGTTAATGTGCCCAACATCTGGAATTGCTTACCCAAACCCTGAACCAAACACGTTTTCTTTTAATTCTCCTAAAGGAGCTTGCTCTAAATGTAATGGACTAGGAATTACAAATGAAATAAACGAAGAAAAAATTATTCCAGATACTTCTAACTCCATAAAAAGTGGAGGTATCATTCCGTTAGGTGAACAAAAAAATAGTTGGATTTTTAAACAACTACAAACAATTGCTGATCGTTATGATTTTAAACTTACCGATCCTATAAATAAAATTCCATCAGAAGCTTTAAATATCATTTTACATGGTGGTAATGAAAAATTTGAAATTCAATCTAAAAACCTAGGAGTAACTCGTAATTATGTAATTGATTTCGAAGGAATTATTGCTTTTATTGAAAACCAATATAAAAATGCTGAAAGCACATCAATAAAACGTTGGGCTAAAGATTTTATGGACGAGGTTTCATGTCCTTCCTGCAAAGGAAAAAGATTAAAAAAAGAAGCGTTACATTTTAAAATCACTAACAAAAATATTAGTGATTTATCTCAAATGGATGTTTTAGAGCTAGCGAATTGGTTTGAAAATATAGAAGCTACACTTTCTGAAAAACAACTTACCATTGCTTCTGAAATTTTAAAAGAAATACGCACTAGAATTCAATTTTTATTAGATGTTGGATTAGATTATTTAACTCTTGACAGAACTTCTAAATCACTATCTGGTGGAGAAGCACAACGAATACGTTTAGCTACCCAAATAGGATCTCAACTGGTAGGTGTTTTATATATTTTAGATGAACCTAGTATTGGACTACATCAACGAGATAATGAAAAATTAATCAACTCTTTAATAAAACTAAGAGATGTTGGTAACTCTGTTTTAGTCGTTGAACATGATAAAGATATGATCGAACAAGCTGATTTTGTTCTAGATATTGGTCCAGGAGCTGGAAAACATGGTGGTAAAATAGTTAGCAAAGGCTCTTTTAACGATTTAAAAACACATAATACTTTAACTGCCGATTATTTAACTGGCAGAAATGAAATTAGCATTCCTACAAACCGAAGAAAAGGAAATGGAAATTTCATTAAACTATCTGGTGCAAGTGGTAACAATTTAAAAAATGTTTCTGTCGAGTTTCCTTTAGGTCAAATGATTTGTGTTACAGGTGTTTCTGGAAGTGGAAAATCTACTTTAATAAACGAAACATTATATCCTATTTTAAATGCTCATATTTATAGAGGTGTAAAAAAACCAATGCCTTATAAAAAAATAGAAGGTCTTGAACATATTGATAAAGTTATTGATATAGATCAATCTCCTATTGGTAGAACCCCACGTTCTAACCCAGCAACATATACTGGTACTTTTGGTGAAATCCGTAGTTTATTTGCCAAAACTCCTGAAGCTACAATTCGCGGATACAAACCTGGACGTTTTAGCTTTAATGTAAAAGGTGGACGTTGTGAAACTTGTCAAGGCGGTGGAGTTCGCTTAATTGAAATGAATTTCTTACCAGATGTTCATGTAGAATGTGAAACTTGCCAAGGAAAACGTTTTAATAGAGAAACATTAGAAATTCGTTATAAAGGAAAGTCAATTTCTGACATTCTAAATATGACAATTAACGAAGCGACAGATTTCTTTGAGAATATCCCTAAAATATACAGAAAGCTAAAAACCATTAAAGACGTTGGTTTAGGATATATAACTCTAGGGCAACAATCAACCACACTTTCTGGAGGTGAAGCACAAAGAATTAAATTAGCTTCAGAATTATCAAAACGAGATACTGGGAATACTTTTTATATTTTAGATGAACCTACAACTGGTTTGCATTTTGAAGACATTCGTGTTTTAATGGATGTTTTAAACAAACTAACCGACAAAGGAAATACTGTTTTAATCATTGAGCACAACCTAGATGTAATAAAATTAGCCGACTATATTATAGACATAGGAATGGAAGGTGGAAAAAAAGGTGGAAAATTACTTGTTACTGGAACTCCAGAAAAAGTAGCTAAACACAAAAGTAGTTATACTGCTAAATTTTTAAAGAAGGAATTAAATTAGTTATTAATCTTACTCAACAACTCCTTTGCTTCTTTACTTTTAAAATAATCATTCTCAATTATAAATTGAAGTTCAGATTTTGTTTCACTTAATTTATTCATTTTAAGATATAATAAACTCTTATACCAATACCCTTTTTCAGCATCAATTAAATCAGTTTTAATTAAATTATTTAAAACCGCTTCTGCTTCTCTAAACTTATTTAACTCTATTTGAGAAATAGCTGTATAAATATATAATTGAGCGTTATCTTTTTCTGAATTTAATATTTTTTTAAATATAGGTAATGCCTCAAAATATTTTTCCTCTCTAAAATAACTCTCTGCTATTATTAATTTTTTCTGAGATTCATTACTTCCTCTACTAACACTAG
Organism: uncultured Tenacibaculum sp.; assembly: GCA_964498665.1. GTDB lineage: Bacteria > Bacteroidota > Bacteroidia > Flavobacteriales > Flavobacteriaceae > Polaribacter. Next base: position 17,388 of record CAZCHR010000028.1, read on the forward strand.
AATACAATTCGGTAGAATTTATATATTTAGCATATAACTCACTTGAAGTATAAGGTTTGTTTACAGTAACAAATAAACTATATGCCGAAAAAAGTAAAGCAATACTTGCTACAGCTAAATAGATTATATTTTTATTATTCTTTTGAGATTTCTTAAACTCATTTTGTGCTATTAAAATAGATTTCTTTATTTCTTGAACTTCTTCACTTTTAAAAACTTCTTCGACATCTTTTATATCATTTGATTTATCGCTTTCTACAAAACTCCAATCATTTTGATCTAATGTTTTTGAAAGTTTTTTCTCAAAAAGTACTTTCTCTTTAAAAGCAGCATCATTTTGCATTCTTTCATTAAAATCTTTTTTTTCAGATTCTGAAAGAATGTCTTTTAAATAGTTCTCTATTAATATATCTTCTTGTAAACTCATAATTCTTTTAATGAATTATATTTAACATCGCTTTTAATTAACTCAGTAAGTTTTTTTTTGCATTTAAAAACTCTTTGTCTGACTACAGTCTCAGAATTATAATCTGCACTTTCTACTATTTCTGCATAAGGTGTTTTAGAAAAAAATAAAGTCAATATTTTTTTACAGTTATCTGACAGTTGGTTCAACTTTTCAACAAACAATTCTTGCCTTTTTAATTCTAAATATGCCAATGCATTATCTTGCTCTTCACTTACTAGTTCAATAACTTTATCATTTGTTACCTTATTTTTTGACTTATTTAATTCTCTACGCCATAAATTTTTACAAACAGTAAATAAATAGCCATTAAAATTTGTATTAATTTTAAAGTTTTCTTTCTTATATCTTACTGTCAATTGCAATAAAGCTTTTTGAAATATATCTTCTGCATCAGCAATGCTTCCATTATTTTTAAGTACAAACTTTTTTACAGAGATAAAATTATTTTCATAAATACTTTTTATAATTTTTGAATCTCCATTTACAAGTGCTTTTAAAAAAACATCTCCCATTATTAAAAAAAATTGAGAAACAAAAATAAACTTTTATACTTTAGCGGGTAACTTTTTTGATTTTCAAGAACAAAAAAATTGAAAACAAAAACAATTTATATTATGAAATTTTCAAACCTACTACAAAAAACAGTTTTTTTAATTTTTATTTCTTTAGCTTTTAGTTTTAGCCATATAAAATCTACAAAAAACATTAATAAGGCTACACCCCCTGTAATCAAAACTATTAAAGAAAAAAAATAACCAATACTAACAGAACTTTAGTTGTTTTAAACTTTAAACCTGGTACTACTATGCAACAAATGGTAGATTACAAAAATCATTTTAATCAGCGATTAAATTTTCAAACTAGTATTTCTTGTCCAAAAAGTGCATTAATGTCTTCTTGGTATTTATTTAATGACTCAAGAACATCACGTACAGGAGGTGATTTAGAAGCTGATGATGATGTAGACCATATTGGAGGACAAGAAAACCCTAACGGTTATGTATATTCAGTACCTATAAATGATTTATATTCTTACATGTCAATTATTGAAAGTATACAAATAACATACAACGCTACTTTTAATGATTTCTTAAATTCTTCTTGTCTTGAATAATTTCAAGACAAGAAGAATTCTATTATTGTTTTGGCTATTTATTTACTTTCACGTAAATAGCCAAAACAATATATTTCTTAAAGAAACTAACAAAGTTTATCACAACTTTAATGACTCTATAAAAGAAAAAAATATTATTCTGAATCATTAAAATCATACAAGAAAAAAAATTACAAAGAAGCCTTAAAGTACAGTAAACTTGAATTAAAGCTTCAAAAAAAGAGAAAAAAACACAGTAAAACATTGTATAAAATAGGTTATTTATACTATAAATTAGACTCAGTAACCAAAGCAATTTATTACTATAAAAAAACAACACTTCTCAAATCTGAAAACCCAATAAAATCAGGTCAAGCGTATTGTGAAATAGGTAAAATTTACAATGATTTAAATTTACTTGAAGAATCTCTAATTCATTATAAAAAAGGAATTAATATATTAGAAAAAGAAAATGAACCACTATGGACTGAAAGTGCCATAGTTTCCTTTACGACTAAAAGTC
>CAZCHR010000029.1:0-19290 GCA_964498665.1 uncultured Tenacibaculum sp.
CATTTTTATATTATAAGAAGTTCCCTATATATATAGGGAACTTCTATATCACGTTAATGATCTTTATTATTCAAGAGCTAAAAGATGCATTCTATAATGCTCATCAGAGCTACAAGCATAACTATCTAATTCTGAACCGTCGTTTAATATATAAGTTTCCCACCAACAAGCAAAATCTTCTTGTATTTCAACTTCATTAGTAGAAGCAAAACTGAATGCTGTAGCAAAAACAAATGCTACTGTTAATAATAAATTTTTCATTTGTGTAAATTTTTAAATTTTAATTGTACTATTTTCACCTAAACACAAAAAAATGCATTTAGCAACATACTTAACAAGTTTGTTAAGTTAAAGGTCAAAAAATAAAAAAAGGAAAGTGCGCAATTATTTATAACTTTCTTTTCTCTTTGCTAGCAAAATTTTAAAATTTGATTAGCTACATCAATTTTTAAAATCAATCAAATCTAAAAAAAAAAAAACAGCAAACAAATAAAAGACTATAAAACTACACATTAACAAAACACATAGTCATTAAAACTATAGACAAGTAATTTTAAGGCACACTGTTTGAACTATAATACCTATCAAAATTAATCATAGTAAAACCTATATAAATCTATAGTCTTTTACTACATTTGTCGGGTTTTTCAATAATCAGAAAAACAAAAAATGACAAGTTGACATTATAATATACAATCAATGGAACAAAAAAAATTTGATTTTAATTCCTTTATAGGAATGCTTTTATTAGGAGGGATTTTAATGTGGTGGATGAACACTCGTAAACCAGAAATAACTCCTGAAAACACAACTAAAACAGAACAAACTACTCAACAAAACAATGTTCAATATAACTTAGTTGATAACACTGTTTTAAACGACTCTTTAAAGCAAATAGCTTTAAAAAATAAATTAGGTGCTTTTGTTTTTGGTGCATTAACAAGCAAAGAAGGAAAAACTACGATTGAAAATAATTTAATTAAATTATCTATTGATAATAAAGGTGGACAAATTACCGAAGCTTTAATTAAAAACTTTAAAACTTACGATTCGCTTCCATTATATATAATAAAAGATAAAAATGCTTCTTTTAATATTAATTTCGGTACAACTGATAACCGTATATTAAACACAAAAGATTTATTATTTACTCCTACCTTAACTAAAAACGGAGATACACAAGTACTTTCAATGAAATTAAAGGTTTCTGAAAATCAATTTTTAGAATACCGCTATGAAATGAAAGAAGGAGATTATCGTATTAGTTTTGCTGTTCGTTCTCAAGGATTAAGTAATGTAATTAATAGCTCTCAAGCAATTAATTTAGACTGGAATTTAAAAGGTTTTAGACACGAAAAAAGTTTAAAAACCGAAAACCAATATTCTTACTACTACTATAAAACAGATGATGAAGTAGAATACTTAAATCCTAATGATGATGAAGCGGTTAGTGATGTAAACTGGGTAGCCTATAAACAACATTTCTTTTCTACAGTTTTATCTTCAAATACTCCTTTTAATAACGCCAATATAAAATCTGTTGATTTTGCAGGTGAAGATAAAGATTCTGTATTTACTAAAACATATGGTTTAAAAGCTCCTTTAGCTTTAACAAATGGAGAACTTAATTATAATATGGAATGGTTTTACGGACCAACAAATTATAATTTATTAAAAACATATGAAGGAACTAATTTAGATGAAATTGCTGATTTAGGCTGGGGAATCTTTGGTTTCTTAAACCGTACCGTATTCTACCCTGTATTTAACATGTTAAAAGGTTTTATCGGTAACTTCGGGTTGATTATTATTTTAATGACAATTGTAGTTCGTATAATTATGTCTCCAGTTCTTTATAAATCATATTTATCAAGTGCTAAAATGAAAGTAATTCGACCTGAATTAAATGCATTAAATGAAAAATATCCTGGAAAAGAGAACGCAATGAAGCGTCAACAAGAAACAATGGCTATTCAACGAAAAGCTGGCGTAAGCATGATGTCTGGTTGTATTCCTGCATTATTACAAATGCCTGTATTCTTTGCTTTATTTAAGTTTTTTCCTACTAATATAGATTTCAGACAGAAAAACTTCTTATGGGCAAATGATTTATCATCATATGATATGGTATATAAATTACCTTTTGAAATTCCTTTTTATGGAGATCATATTAGTTTATTTCCAATATTAGCGTCAGTAGCTATCTTCTTTTATATGAGAATGAACCAAAGTCAGCAAGCTAATATGCAAGCTCCAACGCAAGAGGGAATGCCTGATATGAGTAAAATGATGAAGTATATGATTTACTTCTCTCCTATTATGATGTTATTTTTCTTTAACAACTACGCAAGTGGATTAAGTTTATACTATTTCATTTCAAACTTATTAACGATTGCAATTATGTTAGTTATTAAGAATTTTGTTATTGATGAAAAGAAAATTCACGCTAAGATTGAAGAAAACAAAAAACGTCCTGAAAAGAAAAAAAGTAAGTTTCGTGAGCGTTTAGACGCAGCTATGAAACAAGCTCAAGAGCAGCAAGCTGCACAACAGAAAGCTAAGAGAAAATAATTTTTCTTTCACTATAAATAAAAAAGATCGCTAATAGCGATCTTTTTTATTTAACATTCCTTTAACTAAAGCTCTTTAAACCATTAATGACCTTCGTAGTCAAAAGTATTTATATACAATCAATGAAGAATTTTACACTATTATTTTTTCTATTAAGTATCTCAGCTTTTGCTCAAAGACCAAATCGATCAAACAAACCCAAAATTACTTTAACAGGTAAAATTATTGAAGCTAATTCTAAACAACCTTTAGAATATGCCACTTTGATTTTAACACATTTAAAAAGTAAACGAGTTACTGGTGGTGTTACAGATCAAAAAGGAAATTTATCTATTGAAGTACCTAAAGGAATGTACAGTTTAAAAATTGAGTTTATTGGTTTTAAAACTAAAAACTTAGGGATTAAAAAAATTATTAAAAATACTAACTTAGGCACAATCACATTATCTGAAGACACAGAAACCTTAGATGAAGTTGAAATAATTGCTGAAAAATCAACCGTGGAAATTCGATTAGATAAAAAGATTTATAACGTTGGTAAAGATATGACGGTTAAAGGAGGAACAGCTTCTGATGTTTTAGACAATGTACCATCTGTAAATGTAGATGCTGAAGGAGCAGTTAGTTTAAGAGGTAATGAAAACGTTAGAATTCTTATTGATGGAAAACCATCTGCTTTAGTAGGATTAACAGGTACAGATGCTTTACGTAACTTACCTGCAGATGCTATTGAAAAAGTAGAAGTTATTACATCTCCATCTGCTCGTTATGACGCAGAGGGAACAGCTGGTATTTTAAATATTATTCTTAGAAAAGGTAAAATCACTGGATTTAACGGTTCTATTAACTTAACAATTGGAAACCCTGATATGATTAGAGTTTCACCTAACTTAAATTATCGTACAAAAAAGATAAATTTGTTTTCAAACCTTGGTTATTCTTATAGAAAAGGACCTGGAAATTCTCAAAGTTTTTTTACTAATTTTAATAGTACCGACCCTAACAAAAAGTTCAGAAATGAAGACAGAGTATTTGATCGTAAAAACAAAAATTTTAATGGATCAATAGGTTTAGAATATTACATAAACAAAAATAGCTCTTTAACAGGATCTTACTTTTATAGAAACTCTAACGGAAACGATATCGCAACAAATGTATCTGATAGCTTAGACATTAATAAAAATAGTTTTTTTAGAGAAATTAGAACTGAAACAGAAAAAGAAGATGGAATTGACAATCAATACTCATTAAATTACACGAATAATTTCGATCGAAAAGGAAAGAAATTAGTAATCGATTTACAATATAGCGATAGTAATGAAACAGAAAACTCTCCTGTTGCTGTTGATGGAATTTTAACTGAACAAAATTTGCAGGTAACAAAATCTAAAGATAAACTTTTTCAAATAGATTACATATTACCAATAGGTGAAAATAGTCAGTTTGAATTTGGTCATAAAACCACATTACAAGATTTATTTTCAGACTTTAGAGTTCGTGATGCTGATGGTAACCCTTTTCAATTTGACACCTCTAATGCTATAGATTTTAAACAAAACATCTACGCTTTTTATACTCAATACGGGAATAAAATAAATAAATTCTCATACTTATTAGGACTTCGAACTGAGATTACTGATATAGATTTAACAGTATTAACAACTAATAAATTCACAAATAAAAACTACACAGAGTGGTTTCCTACTGTAAATTTAGGATATGAATTAAACAACAATGACAATATCACCTTAGGATATAGTAGAAGATTACGTAGACCAAGACACTGGTTTTTAAATCCGTTCGAATCACGTAGTTCTGCAACAAATATTTTTAAAGGAAACCCCGATATAAACCCAACTTTTACAAGCTCATTTGACTTAGGTTACATAACAAAAATCAATAAACTAACTTTAAACTCTTCAATTTACTATCAACATTCTACTGATATTATACAAGGAGTTTCATTTATAGAGCAAAGAACAATTGATAACACATTAACAAATGTAGCTATTCGTCAACCTATTAATTTAAATGATGAAAACCGTTATGGTTTTGAATTCACCACTAACTATAATCCAACAAAAAAAGTACGTTTATCTGCTACTTTTAATTATTTTAATTACAAAACAGATGCTTTTAATCATTCGTACACATATAACTCTGTAGACAAAATGGTAATTCAAATGAGGTAACTGAAACAGAAATATTACCTGAAATAAACGAAAGCACATGGTTTACTCGATTTAATGCTCGTATTACCTTACCTGCAAAAATTCAATGGCAAACACGTTTAATGTATCGAGGACCGCAAATATCTGCACAAACAGATAGAGACGGAATGTTTGTTGCTTACTTAACTTTTAGTAAAGATCTTTTTAAAGATAAAGCCTCGTTAGTTTTAAACGTAAGTGATTTATTTAATTCTCGCAAAAGACAAAACACAACATATTTTGGAGGAAGATATAATCCAAGAACAATTTCTGAAGGAGCATTTCAATGGAGAGAGCGTCAAATTACTTTAAGTTTTACTTATCGATTCAATCAAAAGAAAAAACGTCAACGCCCACAAAGAAATTATGATAGTGGTGGTTTTGAAGGGTAATATAAATGTATCCTTTTTTTCAATATATTAAAATAGAGCTGTAACAAAAAATCTATTAACTCGTCAAATACTTATAATCAACAAAACTGAAAAATTTGGAAACAATTTTATCTATAAAAAACCTCGATAAAAAATACGGTAAAGTTCATGCTGTAAATAACCTTTCTTTTGATATAAAAAAAGGAGAAGTGTATGGTATTTTAGGTCCTAATGGAAGTGGTAAGTCTACCACGCTGGGTATTATTTTAAATGTAGTTAATAGAACATCTGGTGATTTTAGTTGGTTTAACGGTGAATTATCAACTCATGAAGCTTTAAAAAAAGTAGGAGCAATTATTGAACGCCCTAACTTTTACCCATATATGTCTGCTGTCCAAAACTTACAACTAATTTGTAAAATAAAAGGAGTTTCTTATGATAAAATTGAAGAAAAACTAAATATTGTTAATCTTTCTGAAAGAAAAAACAGTAAATTCAAAACCTACTCTTTAGGAATGAAACAAAGGTTAGCAATAGCTTCCGCATTATTAAACGACCCTGAGATTTTAATTTTAGATGAACCAACTAACGGATTAGATCCACAAGGAATTCATGAAATCAGGCAAATAATAAAAGAAATTGCTAAAAATGGAACTACAATTTTACTAGCTTCTCACCTACTCGATGAAGTTGAAAAAGTTTGTTCACATGTACTAATTATTAGAAACGGAATAAAATTATATAGTGGTCGTGTTGATGAAATGACAACTTCAAATGGTTACTTCGAACTAAATTCAGAGAATAACGAGAAATTAACTAATCTTTTAAAAGAACATGCTTCAATTGGTAATATCAAAAAAGAAAATGGGCTTTTAATAGCAAATTTAGTTTCAGAATTATCAGCATCTGAAATTAATAAATTTCTTTTTGATAATAATATTACCTTATCTCATTTAATAAAAAGAAAACCTAGTTTAGAACAACAATTTTTAGATTTAACCAATAACAACTAACCAAATATGCTACGTCTTTTAAGTATAGAATTTCATAAATTAAAATATAATAGAGCTAGTAAAGCTTTATCTATTATATACTTCGCTTTATTAACATCAATTGCTTTAATTGCTGCAATTAAATTTGATATTGGCCCGATAAAATTCCATTTAGCAGACCAAGGAATTTTCAACTTTCCATATATATGGCATTTTAATACATATATGACTGCTATATTTAAGTTTTTTTTACTACTTGTAATAGTTTCAATGATGGCTAATGAATATAGCTACAAAACATTAAAACAAAACTTAATTGATGGATTAAGTAAAAAAGAATTTATTCTTTCTAAGTTTTATACTGTTGTTGCTTTTGCTTTTGTATCTACATTATTTGTTTTTATTGTTTCTTTAATTCTCGGAAGTATTTATTCAGATTTTAACGAATTATCAATCATTCTTTCTGACTTAGATTATTTATTAGCTTTTTTCATAAAACTATTAGGTTTCTTTTCTTTTGGATTATTCTTAGGCATTCTTATCAAAAGATCTGCTTTTGCTGTTGCTGCTATGATTGTTTGGTTAACTATTGAAAATATTTTTAAAGGTTATTTATATTGGATATTCAACAAAGACGCATTTAAATCGAATTCGGTAAACAGTAGTGATTTATCACAAATAAGCGTAGATAACATTATGCAATTTTTCCCTTTAGAATCAATGGCTAATTTAATAAAAGAACCATTTAGTAGACTAGGTGCAGTAAAATCAGTAGTAAATCAAATTGGAGAAAGTTTTACAAAAGATTACTCTGTAAGTTTCACAAATATTATTATTGTATTAGCTTGGTCTTTTATTTTTATATATGCTTCATATTTTTTGTTAAAAAATAGAGATTCATAGGAGGTTTTAAGTAGTTTAGCTGTTTTATATTAGTTAGAATCAGTTTTCCTATGAAAAAATTATTATTCCTTTTTATCTTTTTTATTTCTTTATCAACTTACTCTCAAAAAGAAGCCAACTTTTGGTACTTTGGAAATAATGCAGCATTAGATTTTAATTCAGGAACGCCAACACCTGTTAGTAATAGTAAATTAAATACTACTGAAGGTTGTTCTTCTTTTTCTAACTCCAATGGTGAATTATTATTTTACATAGGTGCCCCAAGCCCAAATGCTAGAAACTTAACCATATGGAATAAAGATAATAACCCAATGCCTTTTTCTGATATAACAAATGGTGGGCAGACCTTAAAAGGTGATTCTTCTAGTTCACAATCTGCTTTAACTGTCCCAGCACCAAAAAAAGATGACCTTTATTATATATTTACTGTAGGAGCTACAGTAGGTAGTGGTGGTGAAAATGGTTTTTGGTATTACACCGTAGACATAACAAAAGATGGTGGAAAAGGAGATATTACTAATGGACCTGTTGAATTACATACTCCTGCTTTAAAAAATCAATGGAGTGAAAAAGTAACAGCCGTAAGAGCTAAAGACTGTAATACATTCTGGGTTATTTCTTTCACTAGAAGCAACACTTTTTTTGCTTATAAAATAGATGAGAATGGTGTTAACACTAGTGCTCCTGTTAAATCTGAGATTAATGGTTTATTTATAAATCGTGATCCTAGAGGATATTTAAAAGTTTCGCCTGATGGAACTAAAATAGTTTTAGCAAATATGAATGAAGGTACTTTTCTTTTTAACTTCAATGATGAAACAGGAAAAGTTACGAATTACAATAATGAAACTACACCACAAGAAATAAATACCAATTTTGAAAATGGTTATGGTGTTGAATTTTCTACATCAAGTAAAAGATTATATATTTCTACAGGGCGATTCAGTGGAGCTAATGAAAATCTTTTTCAATATGATGTAACAAAACCTACTTTGACAGAAGTTAATAATTCTCGCTATACAGTTCATTCATATTTTAATACTAGAGGTGCTCTACAATTAGGACCTGATAATAAAATATATTGGACTAGTGACCAAAGTAATAAAATTAGTGTTATTAATAACCCTGAAGAACTAGGGAGTGCTTGTAATTATTCACATAGATCTGTGGATTTAGGTGGCGCTATAGCATCTCAAGGATTACCTCCTTTTTTATCATCTCTTTTATTACCTATTAAAATTAAGGACAATACTACTGGAGAAGTTTTAAATAACAAAACAGAACAAAAGTGTGTGGGAGAATCTTTAACAATCACACCTGAAAATGTTACTGCACAAGCTGGTTCTACAATTAATTATGAATGGTTTTTCAATACTAATACAACACCTTTATTTACAACACCAAATTTAACTTTAGCTAATTTAACTACCGCTAATGCTGGAGGTTATAAATTAAAAGTTAGTCTTACTGATATTTGTGGAAATACAACAACATTAGAAGGTGTATTTAAACTTGAAGTATACGAAGCTACTTCCGCCACAAAACCAGCAGATATTTTCTTTTGTGATGTAGATAATGATGGTTTTAATTCTTTTGATCTCCAAACCGATGTTACTCCTCTTATTTTAAATGGTAAAGATCCTGCTATTTTTGATATTGTATATTATTTATCGCAAACTGATGCTGACAATAACACTACAGCTAATGCTCTAACCAATCCATATACAAACCCTACAGCTTTTAGTAATCAAACTATATATGCTCGTATGCATAATAAAGTAGCTCCAAATGCTTGTTTTGATACTACTTCTTTTAAATTAGTAGTTACAGGTAAACCAGTTCCTCAAACTCCTACAAATTATGAAAGATGTGACGACACTATTTCTGGAGGTGATACTGATGGTTTTTTCAACAACTTTGTTCTAAATACCAAAGATGCAGAAATACTAGGAGTACTTTCTACAACTACTTATGAGGTTTCATATCATACTACTCTTGTAGGAGCTCAAACAAGTAACACTACTAATGTTATTGATAAAAATACTCCTTATAGAAATGTAACGGCAAATTCTCAGACTATTTATGTAAGAGTAGAAAACAAAAATAATGCTGCTTGTAATGACACAACTAAATCATTTCAGTTAGTTGTAAATCCTTTGCCTGTAATTGCTAATAATATCGTTACCTTAGAACAATGTGATACTGATTCTGATTTAAATACGGTTATTAATTTAACCTTGGCTCAGAAAAATATTTCGACAAATAATGCTAACGAGACTTTTAAATACTACCCTACCGAAAATGACGCTATAAATGATACTGCTGAAATAACAAATCAAACAGCACATCCTGTATCTAACGGAACTTCTGTTTGGGTAAGAACAATATCTAATAAAACTTGTTATCGTATTTCTAGAATTAATATTGTGGTTGGTTTTTCTGCAGACGTTAATTACTCTAAATTATTTGCTACCTGTGATGACTTTTTAGATGCTGATGGTAACAATAATGCTAATAATAACGATACTGATGGTATTACTTTCTTTGATATAAGCGCTGTTGAAACAGACATTAAAGCTTTACCTATATTTTCTCCTGCAGTTAGACCTAATTTAGAAATCTTAATTTTTGAATCAATTGCCGATAGAGATGCGGTTAGAAATGTGATTCAAAACCCATCCAATTATCGTAATAAAAATGTACCTGCTAAAACTGTACAGACTTTATACGTTAAAATTATTGATAAAACGAATAATGATTGTCAAGGTCTTGGTTCATTTACAATTTTAGTACAACAACCTCCTATTGCTAACAAACCTGCTAATGGAATTGATTTATGTGACGATTTTGCAAGTGGTTCGTTTACTGATGGTATTAACAATGGTATTAATTTACGCGATAAAGTAAGTGAAATATTAGGTACGACACAGTCTACTAATGATTATACTGTTACTTTTCATACAACTCCTGCTAATGCTACTTCTGGTAATGCTCCTATAACTAACGACACAAATTACACAAATCAAACTAGCCATAAACAAACCATATATATTAGAGTTGAAAATAAGATTACTAAATGTTATAATGACCATGAAAATTTTGACATTATAATTAACCCATTACCTATTATAACAAAAGCTATTACACCTCTAGAAATTTGTGATACTGGTGTCGTTGATAATACTACGCGTAATGGTTTAGAACAAAAAATTAATTTAGGACAAAAAGACACTGAAATTTTAAATGCTATAAACGATACAGATAAAACAAAATTTATAATTTCTTACCATAGAACAAGAAATGATGCTAGTGATGGATCAACACCTTTTAATAAAGCAGATTATTATAATGATACTGACTTTACCACAGTAACTAATAATATTGGTGAAGAAAAAATATGGATTAGTGTTTTTAATAAAGATACTAAATGTCGTTACGGAATAACTCCACTTATCATTAATATATACCCTGAACCAAATATACCTAACATTGCTAATTTTACTCACTATATTGCTTGTGATAACACTAGCGATTCAAATCAAGATGACACAAATGGTATTAATGGAGACATTGCTTTAAACTCAAAAATTTCTGAGGTTTTAAAAAACTATCCTACAAACGAACATAGTAATTTTAAAGTAACATTCCATGGAGAATTAGCTCACGCACAAGCAGGAACCAATCCTTTAAACGGTAATAAATATCAAAATACAAGTAATAATCAACCTATTTATGTTCGCGTATTAAATACTAAAACTTCTTGTGTTAATGATGATTTATCGTTTAATATTATAATCAATCCACTACCTAGTTTTACTATTAATGCTCCTGAATTTGTTTGTTTAGATAACCCTACAGTAACTAACGATAACGTAGGTGCTACATTAACTATAAATGCAGCAAATATTAACAACTACACTTATAAATGGACTTTAAAAAATAATCCTACATCGCTAGGAACAGATCCTTTTTTAAAAATTACTAAAGGCGGAACATATGTAGTAACTGCAACTATGAAAGGTACAACTGGTTGTTATAAAACTAAAGAAGTTACTATTAAAGAATCTATATCCCCTATTTTAAATGATGATGATATTGTAATAATTGACGATACTAATAATAGTGGATTAGACACCTACTCTATTAAAATAATTACTGATAATCAAAATCTTGGTATTGGCGGTTATCAATTTGAACTTAATTATACTGATGACTATGGGACACTCCCTCCACTAAGACCTTTTCAAGATGAACCTTTATTCGAAAACATTACTGGTGGATTGTATACTGTTGTTGTTAATGATAAAAATGGGTGTCGACCTAATGCCATACTAGAAATATCGGTTATTCAATATCCTAAATTCTTAACTCCTAACGGAGATGGTAAAAATGATACTTGGAAAATTAAAGGAGCTAACTCTAGTTTTTACCATGCAAGTAATATTACAGTTGTAGATAGACATGGTAAAATTGTTGCAATTATCCCTATTGACAGCGACGGATGGGACGGTACATATAACGGTAAAACTCTTCCTTCTAACGACTATTGGTTTAAAATACAACTTATAGACAGAAAAGGGAAAATTCATCAACATCAAGGACACTTCTCACTCATTAGAAGGTAAGTGTTGGAAATTTCATTTTAAAATCAATTATGAAAAATATCTATATTTTTATTTTATTATTTTTTAGCTTCAACATATTTTCTCAAAATGGAGCTTCAACATGTAGTGTCTCAGAACCTATGTGTTCAGATAATAATGGTGTGAAAATTTTTAATAACGTTACTGGGTCAAATGATGCTGGACAAACAGCTTGTCTCGATACAACCCCTAATTCCGCTTGGTTTTATATTAAAGTTGATAGTCCTGGTGATTTAAAATTTCAAATCATTCAATCTACGGATTTCGATGCTAATAGTAATCCTACTGGAACACCAATAGATGTAGATTTTGCTGCTTGGGGACCTTTTACAAGCTCTGATTCTAATTGTTCAACCATAGCTAAACAATGTAAGGATAGTAATGGGAATACAATTACCTGTCCTAGTAACATTGACTCTCCTAATTTTTATATCAATAATTTAGATAACACGAACATTATTGATTGTAGTTACTCAGCTGAAACTAGAGAAACTTTTTCTATAAATAATGCGCAAGCTGGACAATTTTATCTTTTATTAATAACTAATTTTGATAATGTTCCTGGTAAAATTAAATTAGAACAAACTAATTTTTCTGATAGTGGTTCAGGAGCTACAGATTGTACTATTATTTCTGGCGAATTAGGAGCTGACCAAACCGTTTGTAATGGTAAAACTATAACCTTAGACGGAACTCCTACCAACGGAACAGTAACTTCTTATGAATGGCAAATAAATACTGGTACTGGTTTTACTACAATTGCAGGTGAAACTAATGCTACTTTAGTAATTAACAATAATAAATCTGGAACTTATAGAGTTATTATAAAAGACTCTAACGGAGCTACAGGTACAGATGATGTTGTCATTAACTTTTTACCTGTTCCTTCCGCCACAAAACCAGCAGATATTTTCTTTTGTGATGTAGATAATGATGGTTTTAATTCTTTTGATCTCCAAACCGATGTTACTCCTCTTATTTTAAATGGTAAAGATCCTGCTATTTTTGATATTGTATATTATTTATCGCAAACTGATGCTGACAATAACACTACAGCTAATGCTCTAACCAATCCATATACAAACCCTACAGCTTTTAGTAATCAAACTATATATGCTCGTATGCATAATAAAGTAGCTCCAAATGCTTGTTTTGATACTACTTCTTTTAAATTAGTAGTTACAGGTAAACCAGTTCCTCAAACTCCTACAAATTATGAAAGATGTGACGACACTATTTCTGGAGGTGATACTGATGGTTTTTTCAACAACTTTGTTCTAAATACCAAAGATGCAGAAATACTAGGAGTACTTTCTACAACTACTTATGAGGTTTCATATCATACTACTCTTGTAGGAGCTCAAACAAGTAACACTACTAATGTTATTGATAAAAATACTCCTTATAGAAATGTAACGGCAAATTCTCAGACTATTTATGTAAGAGTAGAAAACAAAAATAATGCTGCTTGTAATGACACAACTAAATCATTTCAGTTAGTTGTAAATCCTTTGCCTGTAATTGCTAATAATATCGTTACCTTAGAACAATGTGATACTGATTCTGATTTAAATACGGTTATTAATTTAACCTTGGCTCAGAAAAATATTTCGACAAATAATGCTAACGAGACTTTTAAATACTACCCTACCGAAAATGACGCTATAAATGATACTGCTGAAATAACAAATCAAACAGCACATCCTGTATCTAACGGAACTTCTGTTTGGGTAAGAACAATATCTAATAAAACTTGTTATCGTATTTCTAGAATTAATATTGTGGTTGGTTTTTCTGCAGACGTTAATTACTCTAAATTATTTGCTACCTGTGATGACTTTTTAGATGCTGATGGTAACAATAATGCTAATAATAACGATACTGATGGTATTACTTTCTTTGATATAAGCGCTGTTGAAACAGACATTAAAGCTTTACCTATATTTTCTCCTGCAGTTAGACCTAATTTAGAAATCTTAATTTTTGAATCAATTGCCGATAGAGATGCGGTTAGAAATGTGATTCAAAACCCATCCAATTATCGTAATAAAAATGTACCTGCTAAAACTGTACAGACTTTATACGTTAAAATTATTGATAAAACGAATAATGATTGTCAAGGTCTTGGTTCATTTACAATTTTAGTACAACAACCTCCTATTGCTAACAAACCTGCTAATGGAATTGATTTATGTGACGATTTTGCAAGTGGTTCGTTTACTGATGGTATTAACAATGGTATTAATTTACGCGATAAAGTAAGTGAAATATTAGGTACGACACAGTCTACTAATGATTATACTGTTACTTTTCATACAACTCCTGCTAATGCTACTTCTGGTAATGCTCCTATAACTAACGACACAAATTACACAAATCAAACTAGCCATAAACAAACCATATATATTAGAGTTGAAAATAAGATTACTAAATGTTATAATGACCATGAAAATTTTGACATTATAATTAACCCATTACCTATTATAACAAAAGCTATTACACCTCTAGAAATTTGTGATACTGGTGTCGTTGATAATACTACGCGTAATGGTTTAGAACAAAAAATTAATTTAGGACAAAAAGACACTGAAATTTTAAATGCTATAAACGATACAGATAAAACAAAATTTATAATTTCTTACCATAGAACAAGAAATGATGCTAGTGATGGATCAACACCTTTTAATAAAGCAGATTATTATAATGATACTGACTTTACCACAGTAACTAATAATATTGGTGAAGAAAAAATATGGATTAGTGTTTTTAATAAAGATACTAAATGTCGTTACGGAATAACTCCACTTATCATTAATATATACCCTGAACCAAATATACCTAACATTGCTAATTTTACTCACTATATTGCTTGTGATAACACTAGCGATTCAAATCAAGATGACACAAATGGTATTAATGGAGACATTGCTTTAAACTCAAAAATTTCTGAGGTTTTAAAAAACTATCCTACAAACGAACATAGTAATTTTAAAGTAACATTCCATGGAGAATTAGCTCACGCACAAGCAGGAACCAATCCTTTAAACGGTAATAAATATCAAAATACAAGTAATAATCAACCTATTTATGTTCGCGTATTAAATACTAAAACTTCTTGTGTTAATGATGATTTATCGTTTAATATTATAATCAATCCACTACCTAGTTTTACTATTAATGCTCCTGAATTTGTTTGTTTAGATAACCCTACAGTAACTAACGATAACGTAGGTGCTACATTAACTATAAATGCAGCAAATATTAACAACTACACTTATAAATGGACTTTAAAAAATAATCCTACATCGCTAGGAACAGATCCTTTTTTAAAAATTACTAAAGGCGGAACATATGTAGTAACTGCAACTATGAAAGGTACAACTGGTTGTTATAAAACTAAAGAAGTTACTATTAAAGAATCTATATCCCCTATTTTAAATGATGATGATATTGTAATAATTGACGATACTAATAATAGTGGATTAGACACCTACTCTATTAAAATAATTACTGATAATCAAAATCTTGGTATTGGCGGTTATCAATTTGAACTTAATTATACTGATGACTATGGGACACTCCCTCCACTAAGACCTTTTCAAGATGAACCTTTATTCGAAAACATTACTGGTGGATTGTATACTGTTGTTGTTAATGATAAAAATGGGTGTCGACCTAATGCCATACTAGAAATATCGGTTATTCAATATCCTAAATTCTTAACTCCTAACGGAGATGGTAAAAATGATACTTGGAAAATTAAAGGAGCTAACTCTAGTTTTTACCATGCAAGTAATATTACAGTTGTAGATAGACATGGTAAAATTGTTGCAATTATCCCTATTGACAGCGACGGATGGGACGGTACATATAACGGTAAAACTCTTCCTTCTAACGACTACTGGTTTAAAATTCAACTTATAGACAGAAAAGGGAAAATTCATCAACATCAAGGACACTTCTCACTTATTAGAAGGTAAGTATTATAAAATAGAAGTTTTTAAATACGTATAGTTTTAATTAAAACTATACGTATTTTTGTTTAATGGACTTTGAACTACATTCAGATTTTAAACCGACAGGTGATCAACCTCAAGCTATAAAGCAATTAGTAAACGGAATAAATTCCGATGAAAAATATCAAACTTTACTTGGAGTTACAGGTTCAGGTAAAACATTTTCTATCGCAAATGTAGTTGCCGAAGTTAATAGACCAACTTTAGTTTTAGCTCATAACAAAACCTTAGCAGCTCAATTATATTCAGAGTTCAAACAGTTTTTCCCTAACAATGCTGTCGAATATTTTGTTTCATATTATGATTATTATCAACCCGAAGCATATATTCCAGTTACAGGAACTTATATTGAAAAAGATTTATCAATTAACGATGAAATTGAACGCTTACGAATTAGTACTTCCTCTTCCCTACTCTCTGGACGTAGAGACGTTTTAGTCGTAGCATCTGTGTCATGCTTATATGGTATTGGAAATCCGAATGAATTTAAGAAAAACGTAATCCCTATTGAAGTTGATCAACAAATTTCTAGAACAAAATTTTTACATCAACTAGCAACAAGTTTATATGCACGTACAGAAACCGAAATAAAAAGCGGTACTTTTAAAGTAAGAGGAGATGTTATAACTATTTATCCATCTTATGGAGATAGCGGATATCGTGTCCATTTCTTTGGAGATGAAATCGAAGAAATTGAAACTTTTGACATAGAAAACAATCAAGTAATTGATAAATTAAGTGAATTAACGATTTATCCAGCGAATTTATTTGTTACCTCACCAGATATATTACAAAATGCCATTCATATGATTCAGGATGATATGGTAAAACAAGTTGATTATTTTAAAGAAATAGGAAAACATTTAGAAGCTAAACGTTTACAAGAACGTACTGAATTCGATTTAGAAATGATTCGTGAATTGGGTTATTGTTCTGGTATCGAAAATTACTCGCGTTATCTAGATGGAAGAGATCCAGGAACTCGACCTTTCTGTTTATTAGATTATTTTCCAGATGATTATTTAATGGTGATTGATGAAAGTCATGTTACCATACCACAAACCCATGCAATGTATGGTGGTGACAGAAGTAGAAAAGAGAACTTAGTAGAATACGGATTCCGGTTACCAGCAGCAATGGATAATAGACCTTTAAAATTTGATGAATTTGAATTATTACAACAACAAGTAATTTATGTATCGGCTACTCCAGCTGATTATGAACTACAAAAAACAGAAGGTATATTTGTTGAACAAGTAATTCGACCTACCGGGTTATTAGATCCTGAAATAGAAATTCGTCCAAGTTTAAATCAAATAGATGATTTAATTGAAGAAATTCAAACACGTGTAGAAAAAGATGAACGTACTTTAGTTACTACTTTAACAAAACGTATGGCTGAAGAACTTGCTAAATACTTAACTAGAATTCAAATTCGCTGTCGTTATATACATTCTGATGTTGACACTTTAGAACGTGTCGAAATCATGCAAGATTTACGTAAAGGTTTATTTGATGTGCTTATTGGAGTAAATTTATTACGTGAAGGATTAGATTTACCAGAAGTATCTTTGGTTGCTATTTTAGATGCCGATAAAGAAGGTTTTTTACGTTCACATCGTTCACTTACACAAACTATTGGTAGAGCTGCTCGTAATGTAAACGGACTTGCTATAATGTATGCTGATAAAATTACTAACAGTATGCAACGTACAATTGATGAAACCACAAGAAGACGTGAAAAACAAGTAAATTATAATACTGCTAATAATATTACTCCTACACAAATTAATAAAAAGATAGATAATACTTTATCTAAAAACGCTATTACCTCCTATCATTACGATAATGCTACACAAAAAGCAGCTGAGCAAGATTTGGAATATTTACCAAAGGAAGAAATAGAAAAACGTATACGTACCAAACGTAAACAAATGGAGGAGGCTGCTAAGGCTTTAGATTTTATGATAGCCGCTCAATTACGCGATGAAATTGCTATTTTAAGGAAGAATCTGTAGATATATTTGGTTTGATTCTTAAAGTTAAAACGAGTAATTTCGTTATCGAACGGTATTCGTCATTGACACAATAGATATCTTATAAATTAAATAACTAATGAAATTTATAAAAGCACTAAGAAATTTATCTAAGAAACTTAAAAGTGAATTTGAAGACAGTAAATTATTTGAACATTCTGGAGAAAAAGGAGAGTTTAGAGAGCAAATAATAGAAGAATTATTAAGGCCATTCCTCCCTGAATGTTATGGTTTAGGTAGCGGTCAAATATTTTCAAAAGATGAAGATATTAGTAACCAAATCGATATAGTTATTTACGATCCCATTTATTCTAATGTCCTTTTCAAATCAAAAAACAGTAGTTTATTCCCTTGTGAATCCGTGTACGGAGAAATTGAAGTTAAATCATTTTTATCAACTCATGAATTAAATACAAGCATTGATAATATTATTTCATTGAAAAAGTTAAATAGAGAAAAGTCTGGATTAATGGATATAACACCTTTTCATGAGATAAATCTTGATAGTTATTTCATAACTCCAAACCGTAAATTTAATCCCTATCTTGGAATTATTTTTGCTTATGATGGGATAACAAAGGAAACCTTTAATGAAAAGTTATTTGCTAAATTTAAAGAAACAAAAAAAGAACTAATGCCTGATTTTATATTTAATCATAAACAAGGATATATGGCTATGAAAATATTAGAAAATTCTGTATCAGGTTTTGGAGAAAATTTTGACGGATATGCGATTATTGACACTAAAGATGATACTTTGGCTATAATGTTTCTACTTATAAACATATGTCTTAACCAAATAAAATTAAAAGCTCCTGATTATAATGATTATTTAAAAAAAATATTAAGTCCTTTGATTCAAAATAACAACCAATAGAAAATATAATTAATTACTTGTCTTCTTCTTTTAGAGAAAACAGATCAATCTTCACTCCCCCAAGGAGCACTTGGAGTTTTGACTTCTTTAGACAAATCAAATTTTACTGAGAAAAACCTATCGGTTCCTATTCTACGTAAATTATAGGTAAAACTAGTTTTATCTATCGTTATCCACCAAACATTATTAGATGCGTACGGTATTAAATCAGACGTTTCTTGATCTGCTGGAAAAAACTGAATATTAGGTAATCCCGTATTGGGGTTAGATCCACCATATTGAGTAACCTTATCTTCCGTTCCATCTTTATGTCTATGATCATGTTTTAAACCTATTAACTTATCCTCACTCATTGTAAAAACCCAAGTTCTAGATTTATCTTCTCCTACAAAAAAAGGAACCTTGATAGTATTTTCTTTACAAGAACGAATATGCATTACTAATTTTTTACCTACAAAACCATCTCCTTCTTTCCCTCCTGCAATAATTTTACCTTCGTAAGCTTTTCCACAATGCTCTTTTAAATTATTCCAAAATAATTCCGAATTCTTTGGTTGTTGTGCTAATAACCCTAATGGTAATAAAATTAATATTAATATTAATTTTTTTTTCATTAATTGTAATTTATTATTTAAAGTATGAAATAATCCGTATTTTAAACTAATTTATTG
>CAZCHR010000030.1:0-19194 GCA_964498665.1 uncultured Tenacibaculum sp.
AAATAAACCTGTTTATCAAAATCAAATAAAACAGAAACTAAATGTATAACTCAATCAATTTAAATATAAGTTTCATAATCTCTTTTAAATAAACTAGATATTTTATACTATATGAAAAAATGAGAAATACAAAGCTTAGTTATTATAAATAATTTTTTTAAATATAAGTTAATCAGATTTTAATATGCTCATTAACTTTTAATTAGGTTGACGATTATAACTATCGTAACATTTTAATTTAAAACCTTAATCTATGTTAGTTTTATTTTAAAGTGATTTTTGTTTCATTTTTTATTTGTCTAATAACAAAAGAACTTTGAATATTCGATATAATTTTAAGTTGAGATAATTTTTTTAAAACAAAATACTGATATTCTTTAATATCTTTTACTATTATTTTTAATAAAAAATCATAACCACCAGCAATGTATGATACTTCCATAATTTCATCTAAAGAATGAATGTATTTTTCAAATTCTTTAAAAGTTGCTTCTTGATGTTTTAATAATGTAAGCTGACAATAAACAACTAAACTTTTATCAACCTGTTCAGCATCTACAATGGCAACATATTTTTTTATATAACCGTTGGCTTCAATTTTTTTTATACGTTCATGAGTTGGGGTAATCGATAAATTAACTTTCTGAGAAAGTTGTTTTATAGATTGTTTTCCGTCTGTTTGTAGCTCATTTATCAGCTGTAAATCGATAGAATCTAATTGGTGCATAGTATATATTTCTTTTTTTTGACTTTAGAGCCAAATGTATAGTATTTTTTTCTTTAATATTTTTGTTTTTTAGTAAAATTTATCAATTTTATTAATTTTTCAAGTTTTATTTATTGTAAAACTATCTTTGTGAAGACAAAACAATACATAAGATGGATAGAGTAAAAGATATATATAATAGAATAAACGATAATACTAATAAATTTTTAGGATACCCTTTAGCAAAGGATTTCACATATCAAGAGTTTGCACCTTTTTTAGACTTATGTATTAATAATGTAGGTGACCCAGAATCAGAATCTACTTTAGCTATTGATACTAAAAAAGAAGAAAAGGAATGTATTTCTTTTTTTGCTGATATTTTATCATCTAACATAAAAGAAACTTGGGGTTATGTAACTAACGGGGGTACAGAAGGTAATTTATATGGATTGTATTTAGCAAGAGAAAACTATCCAGAGGCTGTAGTTTATTATAGTGAATCTACCCATTATAGTGTAAAAAAGAATTTACATTTATTAAATATAAGGAACATTGTAGTTAGAAGTCAAGATAATGGAGAAATGGATTATGAAGATTTAGAGCAAATCTTGATGTTACGTAGAGATAAACCAGCTATTTTTTTCTTAAACATTGGTACAACAATGACCGAAGCTGTTGATAAGCTTGATGAGATTAAAAGAATTATCAAAAAATATGCGATAAAAGACTTTTATATTCATTGTGATGCTGCTTTCTTAGGTACTATAGCTCCGTTTGTAGAGCCAAAACCTAAATTCGATTTTGCTGAAGGTGTAGATAGTATTGCAATTTCTGGTCATAAATTTATGGGAGGACCAATACCTTGTGGTATTGTTATGGTTAAACGTAAACATAGAGATCGTATAGCAAATTCAGTTTCGTATGTAGGTACATTGGATACTACAATAACAGGATCTCGTAATGGCTTAACTCCTTTGTTTTTATGGTCATTTATTCAAAAACACGGTAAAGATGGATTAAAAAAACGTGTGCAAGAATCTCAAAACTTAGCAGCTTATTTAGAGAATGAACTAAAAAGTTTGGGGGTAAATGCATGGAGAAACAACGAAGCTTTAACTGTAGTGATGGAAAAACCATCAGAAAAAATATGCAAAAAATATCAATTAGCTTCAGAAGATAATATAGCGCATATTATTTGTGTTCCTGGTATTACAAAAGAGCAATTAGATGTTTTTTTAGAGGATGTGAAAATGGAATTATCAGTAAACTTATGTGTGTAAAAAATGAACGTAATTATACAAATATCTTGTAAAGATAAGGTTGGTATTATAGCTTCGGTAACAAACTTTATTCAAAATAAAAAAGGAAATATTACCTATATAGACCAGCATGTTGATGTAGAAGAGAAGTTGTTTTTTATGAGAGTTGAGTGTGAGTTTGAAGAATCTGATTTTTCCATCTCAACTTTTAAAAATACTTTCACTAAAGAATTAGCAGTCCCTTTTAATATGAATTGGGATATTACAAACCCTAAGAAAAAACTTAAAATGGCAATTTTTGTATCTAAATACGATCATTGTTTATATGATATTTTAAGTAGATACCAATCAGGTGAATTACATGTTGAAATTCCTGTGATAATAAGTAATCATTTAGATTTAAAATCAATTGCAGATAATTTTAAAATCCCATTTTATTATATACCTGTAACAAAAGAAACAAAATTTAAAGCTGAAGAAGAGCAATTAAAATTATTAACAAAATACGATGTTAACTTTATTGTTTTAGCAAGATATATGCAAATTATATCTGATAATTTAATAGCTAAATATGTAAATAAGATAATTAATATTCATCACTCGTTTTTACCAGCTTTTGTAGGCGCAAAACCATATCATTCAGCATATAAAAGAGGGGTTAAAATTATTGGAGCAACAAGTCATTATGTTACTGAAGAGTTAGATGCAGGTCCTATAATAGAGCAAGATGTAACAAGGGTTTCTCATAATTATTCAATTAATGATTTGGTTACTAAAGGAAGGGATTTGGAAAAAATTGTTTTATCAACCGCTATTAAACTTCATTTAAATAAAAAGGTGATGATTAATAAAAATAAAACACTTATTTTTTCATAAAAAGCAATTTTAATTATCCGAGAGTTTTGTTTTAGAAAAAATTGTATCTTGCATTTTATTATGCATGCATAATAAAATAATAAACAAAACTATCAAGAAATGACAAAGTACAAACATATTTTTGAGCCTTTAGACTTAGGATTTACAACTCTTAAAAATAGAGTATTAATGGGGTCTATGCATACCGGATTAGAAGAAGAGAAAAATGGTATAGAAAAAATAGCTACTTATTATGCAGAAAGAGCAAAAGGAGGTGTAGGATTGATAGTTACAGGAGGTATAGCTCCGAATATTCAAGGTTGGACAGCACCATTCTCTGCAAGAATGAGCACCAAAAAACATGCAAAAGAGCATCGAGTAATTACAGAAGCTGTTCATAAAGAAGGAGGTAAAATATGTATGCAAATTTTACATTCTGGTCGTTATGGTTATCATCCATTTAGTGTTGCTCCATCAAAAATTCAAGCTCCAATAAATCCATTTAAACCATTTGCTTTAAAACAATCAGGTATTAAAAGAACGCTTAAAGATTTTGTAAACTGTGCAGTTTTAGCAAAAGAAGCTAATTACGATGGTATTGAAATTATGGGGTCTGAAGGATATTTAATTAATCAGTTTATAGTTGATAGAACTAATAAAAGAACTGATAACTATGGAGGGGCTTATGAAAACCGTATGCGTTTAGCTGTTCAAATTGTTAAAAAAACAAGAGAAGCAGTAGGTGAGAATTTTATTATAATTTTCAGACTTTCTATGTTAGATTTAGTTGAAAAAGGAAGCTCTTGGGAAGAAGTAGTACAATTAGGTAAAGAGATAGAAAAAGCGGGAGCTACAATTATAAATACAGGTATTGGTTGGCACGAATCAAGAATACCAACAATTGCAACTTCGGTACCAAGAGCAGCATTTACTTGGGTTACCCAAAAAATGAAAGAAGAATTAACAATACCGTTAGTTACTTCTAACCGAATAAATATGCCAGAAACTGCAGAACAAGTCCTAAGCGAAGGACATGCAGATATGATTTCTATGGCGCGTCCTTTTTTAGCAGATCCGGAGTGGGTTAATAAAGCAGAGCAAGAGCGTAGTGATGAAATAAATACATGTATTGCATGTAATCAGGCATGTTTAGATCACGCATTTCAAAAGAAAGTTGCGAGTTGTTTGGTAAATCCAAGAGCTTGTCATGAAACAGAATTAAATTATTTACCTACCGATAATAAGAAAAAAATAGCAGTTGTTGGTGCTGGACCAGCAGGTTTAGTTGCCGCAACAATAGCAGCACAAAGAGGTCATGAGGTTACTTTGTTTGATGGCGAAAGTGAAATTGGAGGTCAGTTTAACATAGCAAAACAAATACCAGGTAAAGAAGAGTTTTACGAAACAATTCGTTATTATAATAAGCAAATAGAACTTCATAATGTAAACTTAAAATTGAACACACGAGTTACTGCTGATGATTTAGTAAATAGCGATTTTGATGAGGTTGTATTAGCAACAGGTATTACACCAAGAACACCAAAGATTGAAGGTGTAGACCATGAGAAAGTATTAAGTTATATTGATGTTGTTAAACATAAAAAGCCAGTAGGTAAACGTGTAGCTGTTATTGGTGGAGGAGCAATAGGATTTGATATTTCTGAATATTTAGCACATGAAGGAGAAAGTACTTCTCAAAATATTGATGCATGGTTAAAAGAATGGGGAATTGATAAAACAATGGAAGCTCGTGCTGGTATTGAAAATATTGAAGCAGATATTCATCCATCGCCAAGAGAAATATTTATGTTTAAACGAAGCAAAGGTAAGTTTGGAGGTAAATTAGGAAAAACTACAGGTTGGATTCATCGTTCTGTTTTAAAAAGGAAAAAAGTAAATTTTATTAGTGAGGTTCAGTATACTAAAATAGATAATGAAGGTTTACATTATGTTCAAAATGATGAGCATAAAGTATTAGCCGTAGATAATGTAGTTTTATGTGCAGGTCAATTACCTTATAAAGAATTATTAGAGCCTTTAGAAGCTAAAGGAATAAAAACACATGTAATTGGTGGTGCAGATGTCGCTGCAGAATTAGATGCAAAAAGAGCAATCAATCAAGGGAGCAGGTTAGCTGCTAGATTATAGCTTTAAATATATTTAGAATTATTAAAATCCTGCTTAAGCAGGATTTTTTATTTTTAGCATTTATATTTTAAGTTAGTTAAAATTAAACACTATTTTTAGCAAACTAATCAGAAAAAAATAAATGAAATCATTTACAATAGAAGAAATTAATTTAATTCTTAAAGGAGAATTAATAGGAGGGTGTTCCGATAAAATAATAGCACCAGAGCAAATAGAAAAAGCAACAAAAGGCCAAATTACTTTTATAGGGAATAGAAAGTTTGCTAAATTATGGGATACTTCTAGTGCAAGTGCAGCAATTGTAGATGAAAAATTAGATATTTTACCAGGAGAAAATAAAGCTTTTATAAAGGTTAAAAATGCAGATTTAGCAATGGCAACTTTATTAGAAGCTTTTCAACCAGATGCTCCATATTTTGATACAGATATTCATCCAACAGCTGTCATTGATTTAACAGCTAAAATAGGCGAAGGATGTAAAATAGGAGCAAACTCATATATAGGTAAAAATGTAGTTTTAGAAGATGGAGTAATTGTATATCCCAATGTTTCTATTTTTGATGATTCTACTTTAGGTAATAATACTGTAGTTTGGTCTGGAACTGTAATTAGAGAGCGTAGCGAAATAGGAAGTCATTGTATTTTTCATACAAACGTTAGTATTGGGGCTGACGGTTTTGGATATAGACCAAGCGAACAAGGGTTAACTAAAATTCCGCATATTGGTAACGTTGTAATAGGTAATTATGTTGAGGTAGGCGCAAACTCTTGTATAGATAGAGGTAAGTTTAGTTCAACTGTTCTAGGAGATGGATGTAAAATTGATAACCTAGTCCAAATTGGACATAATTCGGTACTAGGTAGGTTTTGTATTATGGCAGGTAATAGCGGTTTAGCAGGGTCAGTTACTTTAGGCGATGGGGTAATTATAGGCGGAAGTGCTTCTATTAAAGATCACACAACAATACATTCAGGAGCAAAAGTAGGAGCAGGATCAGGAGTAATAGCAGATGTTGCAGCAGGTAAATCTGTAGTTGGTTATCCAGCAACAGATTCTAGAGAAATGATGAAGCAATGGGTAGCTTTAAGAAAACTAGCTAGAGGATAAAATATAATTATAAATAAATTTAAACCTGCTTTTAGCAGGTTTTTTTATGTGAATACATAATCTTGTAAAATGCAATTAATTACCGATATTTGTAGCTCACATTTTTTTAAAGAAGAAATTATGGCAATGAATAAAAATACTGTCCTAGGTTGGGCAACTTTTATAATGATTTTAATGGGTATTTTGTTAGTGTGTTTAGCAATTTTTAAATATGATGAAATTGCAGGATATGGTTTCGGTGCAGTAGGTCTTGGTTTTTTTGCAAATGCATGGGTGTTTAATGCCTTAAAAGGAAGAGTTTAATTAAAGAAAATATAAAGAAATGAGCGACGATAAAAAAGTCATTTTCTCAATGAATAAGGTCTCTAAGACCTACCAATCAACAGGTAAACAAGTATTAAAAGATATATATTTAAGTTTCTTTTACGGAGCTAAAATTGGTATTTTAGGTTTAAACGGATCTGGTAAATCTACTTTATTAAAAATTATAGCAGGAGTAGAGAAGAACTTTCAAGGCGATGTTACTTTTTCACCAGGATATAAAGTTGGTTACTTAGAGCAAGAACCACAATTGGATGAAAATAAAACGGTAATGGAAGTTGTAAAAGAAGGAGTTGCAGAAACTGTAGCTATTCTTGATGAATACAACAAAATTAACGACATGTTTGGTTTAGAAGAAGTGTATTCAGATCCAGATAAGATGGAGAAGTTAATGAACCAACAAGCTGAATTACAAGATAAAATTGATGCTTCTAATGCTTGGGAATTAGATACCAAATTAGAAATAGCAATGGATGCTTTACGTACACCAGAACCAGATAAGAAAATCGGTGTACTTTCAGGAGGAGAACGTCGTCGAGTAGCTTTATGTCGTTTATTATTACAAGAACCAGAAATTTTATTATTAGATGAGCCTACCAATCACTTAGATGCAGAATCTGTACATTGGTTAGAGCATCATTTAGCGCAATATAAAGGAACTGTTATTGCTGTAACGCATGATAGATATTTCTTAGATAATGTTGCTGGTTGGATTTTAGAGTTAGATAGAGGAGAAGGAATTCCTTGGAAAGGAAATTATTCTTCTTGGTTAGATCAGAAATCTACAAGAATGGCTCAAGAAAGTAAAACAGCTTCTAAACGTCAAAAAACATTAGAACGAGAATTAGATTGGGTTCGTCAAGGAGCAAAAGGTCGTCAAACAAAGCAAAAAGCACGTTTGAAGAACTATGAAAAATTGATGAGTCAAGATCAGAAACAAACGGAAGAAAAATTAGAAATTTATATTCCTAATGGACCTCGTTTGGGTACTAATGTAATTGAAGCAACTGGAGTTTCTAAAGCTTTCGGAGATAAATTATTATATGAAAATTTAGAGTTTAATTTACCGCAAGCAGGAATTGTAGGTGTTATTGGTCCTAATGGAGCTGGTAAAACAACAATTTTTAAAATGATTATGGGAGAAGAAGCTCCTGATGCTGGAACTTTTAAAGTTGGTGAAACAGCAAAAATTGCTTATGTAGATCAAGCACATTCTAATATAGATCCAGAGAAATCTATTTGGGAAAACTTTTCTGATGGTCAAGATTTAGTGATGATGGGTGGAAAGCAAGTAAATTCTCGTGCTTATTTAAGTCGTTTTAATTTTGGAGGAAGTGAGCAAAACAAAAAGGTGAACACACTTTCTGGTGGAGAACGTAATCGTTTGCATTTAGCGATGACTTTAAAAGAAGAAGGAAATGTTCTGTTATTAGATGAGCCAACAAACGATTTAGATGTAAACACTTTAAGAGCCTTAGAAGAAGGTTTAGAAAACTTTGCTGGTTGTGCGGTAGTAATTAGCCACGATAGATGGTTTTTAGATCGTATTTGTACACATATATTAGCATTTGAAGGAGATAGTCAAATTTATTTCTTTGAAGGATCGTTCTCTGATTATGAGGAAAATAAGAAAAAACGTTTGGGAGGAGATTTAATGCCTAAACGAATTAAATATAAGAAGTTAATTAGATAAGTTAATACTAACATACTTTTATAAAAAACAAAAACTCGAAGTTAGCATACTTCGAGTTTTTTCTTTCTTTTTCATTAACAATTCTCCCACCAATTAAAACTTCTTAGTAAATAGTTCTTCATAGTTTTCGATTTGATTATTGATATTTATCAATAAATGTGCCGAATGTTATTTTTATTGAAATATTTTAAAAAAATATATTAAATTTTTGAATATGGATGGTGTTTTAGGGTTAATTGTTTGGTTTTGTGTATTTTGGAATTGTTTTATAAATGAAATACCTCCAAGGATTTTTAGTTCTTGAAGGTATAGGGAAAAAGGGAAAAAAATAATCTTAATTAAAAGTCTGTTCCAGGATCTTCTGGACTTTGAGCTTGCGCTTTTTGTGGATTTAAAATCATATACGTTCCTAAAGCTGTTAGAGCTCCATATTTACTGTATTTTCCTATTTTTTGTAAAGCTTCTTTACGAGTAATATTTGTATCGTTAGATATATTTTGTTTTTTCATTTTAAGGGGTTTTTAATTATTAAAAATAACTTTCTTAGTAATTTTTCTTAAATCACTAGTTAATTCAATGATGTAAACTCCAGTAGAAACTTTAGGAACATCAATAGTAGTATTAGAGCTAAACTTTTGACTCATGATTTTTTGACCTAAGCTAGAGTATATAGTTATTGAATTATTGTTAGATTGAATTCCTGTAATAGTTAACTTGTTGTTAGTATTAAAAATGTTAATTCCTTCTAAAACATCAGGTTGATTATCAATAATTAAATTTTTTGATGATGTATGTAAATAAAACTGTCCGCTATTATTAGAGTTTTCAGTTATAGTAACTGTATAATCTTCTTCAGATAAATTTGTAACGTTATTATTGTTTTTATCTTCGATATAAACTTTAACATCTGTAGGTAAATTTAAAGCCTTAGCTGAAAAAGTAATTTGTTGTCCAGCATTTGCTTTAACTCCAATAGGAACAATAGTTGGTTCTAAATTATTGTTGGGTAATGATTGTACTGCGAAATCATTAGTGTTATTTCTCTCAACTAAATGCGTGAATATGTTAAAGTTGTTCTCAGTTCCTTTAAAAACTGTACCATCAAATCCATTATCAAATCCATTAGTAGTTCCTTTGATATAGTATAGTTTAGTGCTTTTAGAAATATTACCATCTATAGTAGCAGTTAAATTAACTTCCATTCTTGTATTTTCTTGTCTTTGAAAAGTGCCAACAGTATGTGATTGATTTGCTTTGTCAAAAGTTAGATTTCCATTATTATTACTACTAATAAAGTAACCCTGTCCTGGAGCAATTTGAAAATCAGAGTTTATACCTGCTAATTTTATATCATAACTATCTGTAGCTTGATTCCATAACCATATTGTTGCTTCAGATACTACAGAATTTAAAGGATTTGCATTAAAGAATTCTCCTAAATTTATATAAGAAGTATATGGATTACCAACTAAATTATAACTGTTAGTATTTTTAGTAATAGGTAATGTAACAGTATTAGAATTAGTTTTTCCAGTAAACTTGATATCTCCAGAGGTATTTAATTTAACAGAATATCCTTTTCCAGAAGATATATTTCCTGTTGAAGTAGCCGTTAGATAATTCCATGAAGATCCATCGTTGTTATACGGAGCAATTCCTATGTTATTATTTGATCCTAAAGCAAAAATGTTATTAGCTAACATGTTTTCAATAGTTTCATTTTTTAAAGGTGAAGCAATTAAATACCAATTATTAGTAGCTAAGTTTCTTTTATAAGTAACAGTAGCTGTTAATTCTGCATTTGTAATTAAAGAAGCACCTGATTCAATAACAACCGAGTTAACTGTAGTTGCGGATTCTATAGTAGGGAAATTAGTTGCGTTTTGAGGTATTATAACATCACTTGTGTTAGAAGGTATGTTATTAGCGCTCCAGTTACCAACATTATTCCATTCGGAATTAATAGCACCAGTCCATGTGATAACTGCAGGTTGAGTAATACTACCAGATTGTATTGCACTTTCTGGTTTAGTATAAAAAGCATACTCAGTAACAGTGAAACCAACACCATTAGCACTCACAGTAACTTTTAACCAACCGTATACGGTATTACCATTATATTTAGATTCAAAACCAACATAACCAGTAGTATTATCCCAATCTTGATGAGTAGATGTATATAAATCTAACTGATCTGGATATTCTCCAGGAGAAGTAAAGTTATTGTCTTTAGATATTAATTCATTAGCACCTATTAATGAAATATTTCTTGTAGAGTTATTTGTTACTAACCTTTTACCATATGTTTCAATTTTTAAATGATTTGATTCGAAAATCCAAGCGCCAAATTCATTAAAACCATTATCTAATTCTGGTATATAAAACCATTGCCAACCTTTAGAGCTATCAACAGAAACATCAGTAAGAGTATTGTGTATTATAGTATAAGGGTTTATAAAATTGAAATTAAAATTGTTAGTCTTGTTAACAACTTTGTTGTAGTTATTCGTAAACGCTGGACTTAAAAAAGTTAATTCGTAAACAGATGAATCTGATTCACTATGATTATTTGCAGTCCCAATAACAACTAATTCAGCTTGGTCATCACTTAAATACTTAACTTTAACTGTGTAGTTATTAGGAATATTACTATTGTAATCAACATTTTTAACAAATGTTTTATTAGAGAATTTTGCAGCTCCTGATAAACTTATTATTGTAGAGAAATTAATATTTCCTGAGTTATCACTGTTTTCAGTAGCTGTTGTAGAATCAAAAAGTAATTCAGAAGCTTCTGGATCCATTAATGTTTGTCCTGCTATGATATCGCCATAAGGTTCGGTAGAAAAAGCATATTCATAAATCGTCATTAAACTACCATCCTTATTTACACTAGCTTTCATCCAGCCATGAACTACTTCATTGTTATGGGTTGTTTTAAAACCAATGTACCCAGTTTTAGCATCCCAATTAGTGTAGGTTGGAGTTCTCAAATCTAGCTGATCTGGGTAATTTCCAGGGGTAGTAAAGTTACTTGCGCTAGAAATTAATTCGCTTTTATTGATTAAGCTAATATTTCTAGAACCATTTTCGGTAACTAATTCTTTACCATAAGTTTCAATCTTTAAATGATTAGCTTCAAAACCCCAAGCACCATATGTATTTAATCCATTTATCATTGGTAGATAAAACCATTTCCAATTATTCCCTGGATTTGAAGCAGAAACATCATCTATATTTTGATAAATTATTTCATATGGATCAAAGAAGGTTAATTTAGCTCCAACTGAATTACAGCTTAATACACTGTTAGTATCAAATGCGCTATTGGTAAAATTTAATGTTATGTTTTGGTTATCGTTAACTGTATGATTTGTCGCAGTTCCAGAAATTGTAAGGGTAACTGTATTTGTAGTATTTATTTCAATGTTAGAAACTAAACCATTTGGTAAGTTTAAGTTGTAATCAGTTCCATTAATAAGATTTCCAGAAGCAGCTTTAAAATTTCCTCCGTCGATTGATATTGTAGTTGTTTCATTAAAAGTACCATCGTTGCTGTAAGCTTCTTTAAAAGTACTTTTTTCAATAGCTAAAATAGCATCCGAATTGTTAACTCCAGTATCTATTAAATTTTGAGATTGCCATAAAGGTTTTCTAGCTGGGTGCTCAAGAGCATATGTCATTCTATCTACTTGTCCTAAAGTAAACATTCTATAGCAACCATTGGCAGCACCATTATATCCCATATAATTTTCGTAGTTAATATAGTCGCCATTACAATTTTGTGTTGGAGAACAATCGCTTGCAGATACAGAACTATCCTCTGGTGGAGTATCAGTTACTTCATCATTTGGAAACGTACAGCCACCTTGAAAGGTATGTATAAGGTTTAGCCAATGTCCAAATTCATGAGTTAATACTGAGGCAAATTCATCACCTGTATTACCGTGTAAATAAGCGCCATTATAAACAACTCTTGCAGTATTATTGTCAGACATAGAAGAGTTAGGGTACCATGCTACACCTGAGTTTGTTGTACTACCATCAGCATATAAATCATTTTGAATATACACATTCATATATTTGTAATTATCCCATGCATCATTAGCGATATCAGCATCTGAATAAACATCACCATAACCAGATTTTTCATCGTAATAGATAATACCAGTTGAGCAATTACCATTAGGATCTAATTTGGCAAGTTTAAACTCAATGTCAATTGAACTTTTAATGTTTTCAAACATTTGATCTACATCATTAAAATCTGGATTTAAACCTTTAAAATCATCATTTAGTTTTTGTAAAGCAATTTTTATTTTTTGATCACTAATGGTTTTACCTTCTTGTGTTTTTCCGTAAACATGAAATACAACAGGTATAACATATGATGTATTAACTCTTTGGTTTGATTTATTTCTTTTTGAAGAAAATAGACGTGTTTTTTTATTGAAATCATCATATTCTTTTTTTGCTTTAGGGTTGTTTTTAAAAATAATTTCATTTTGAAAACTTGCTTTACAGGCATGTTTTGATTGGGAATAGGTTTTAGTCTGAAGACAAGAGGCTAAAACAATAAGGGAAATAAAAAAGTTTTTCATCTGAAAAATGTTTTACTAGATTACTAGTTGTTGAGGGTTAATTTTTTGTTAATTTTTCAGTAATATAGCAATTTTTATTGAATCCCTATCGGTTTAG
Source organism: uncultured Tenacibaculum sp. (assembly GCA_964498665.1). Lineage (GTDB taxonomy): Bacteria > Bacteroidota > Bacteroidia > Flavobacteriales > Flavobacteriaceae > Polaribacter. Next base: position 12,792 of record CAZCHR010000030.1, read on the forward strand.
TAGTTTTATGGGTAATATTGTATTTGTAATTGAGTATTTAGTGTATTTTAATGGTTTTTTTTGATGTTTTTTTAAGAATAATACATTTATTGTTTGTGTGTGTAAATGAAAAAAACCTCACTTAATTAGTGAGGTTTTTTAACTGTTTTTAATAATAAGTTAATCTCTTGATTAGATGTTAGGAATTACTAATTCTTGACCTGGATGAATAACGTCAGCAGACTTTAAAATATTTGTATTAGCTTCAAAAATAGCATTGTACTTAGATGCATTTCCGTAATATTGTTTAGCTATTTTACCTAAAGTTTCCCCGCTTTTAACAGTGTGATTTGCAAATACAGAAGTATCTTCTACAGAAATATTAGCCATGATATCGGTAGGGCTTTCTCCGCCTATTTTTTTAATTTCATCCCAAAGAAGATTTTTTTCATATTGATTTTTTGCGGTACCCGAAATATGTAAAACACCATTTTCTTCTTTTACATCTCCGTTTTTAATTTCTAATTCTTGTCCTAAATTTAAAACACTTTGATATTTTGCTTTCATTTTAATTCTTTTTAAAGATTATTAAAGTTGTCTTAAATATACAAAAAAACCTCACTAATTAATTTAGTGAGGTTTTAAATATGTAATAAATATTGTTTTTTTATAAATGAATTACTTCATCATAAGCATCAGCTACAGCTTCCATAACCGCTTCACTCATGGTAGGGTGAGGATGGATAGCTTTTAAAACTTCATGACCTGTAGTTTCTAACTTACGACCTAATACAGCTTCAGCGATCATATCTGTAACTCCAGCACCAATCATATGGCATCCTAACCATTCACCATACTTAGCATCAAAAATTACTTTTACAAATCCATCAGGAGTTCCAGCTGCTTTTGCTTTACCAGAAGCAGAGAATGGGAATTTTCCTACTTTTAATTCGTATCCAGCTTCTTTAGCTTTCTCTTCAGTTAAACCAACTGAGGCAATTTCTGGAGTCGCATACGTACATCCAGGAATGTTACCATAATCGATAGCTTCTGTATGTACACCAGCCATTTTTTCAACACATGTAATTCCTTCTGCAGAAGCAACGTGTGCTAAAGCAGGTCCAGGAGTAACATCACCAATAGCGTAATAACCAGGTATATTTGTTTGGTACCAGTCGTTAACTAAGATTTTATCTCTATCAGTAATAATTCCTACATCTTCTAAACCGATGTTTTCAATATTAGTTTTAATTCCAACTGCTGATAAAACGATATCTGCTTTTAAAATTTCTTCTCCTTTTTTAGTTTTTACGGTAGCTTTTACGCCATCACCAGAAGTATCAACAGATTCTACAGAAGAATTTGTCATCACTTTAATTCCCGCTTTTTTGAAAGAACGTTCCATCTGTTTAGAAACATCTTTATCTTCTACAGGAACAATATTTGGCATAAACTCAACAACAGTAACATCAGTTCCCATTGAATTATAGAAATGTGCAAATTCAACTCCAATTGCTCCAGAACCTACAACAATCATAGATTTTGGTTGCTTTGGTAAGCTCATTGCCTCACGGTAACCAATTACTTTTTTACCATCTTGTGGTAAGTTTGGTAATTCGCGAGAACGAGCTCCAGTTGCGATAATAATATTATCAGCTGAATACTCAGTTACTTTTCCGTCTTTATCGGTAACATCAACTTTTTTACCAGTTTTAATTTTACCAAAACCATCGATGATATCAATTTTATTTTTCTTCATTAAGAACTGAACACCTTTGCTCATTCCTTCTGCAACACCACGACTACGCTTAATAACAGCATCAAAATCTTTATCAATAGCTTCAGCCTTTAAACCGTATTCATCAACATGTTTTAAGTAATCATACACTTGCGCAGATTTTAATAATGCTTTTGTAGGAATACATCCCCAGTTTAAGCAAATTCCACCTAAGTTTTCTTTTTCTACTACGGCAACTTTAAATCCTAATTGAGATGCTCTAATAGCAGTTACATAACCTCCAGGACCACTTCCGATTATTAATACGTCGTATTTCATGTCGTTTATTTTTTACTTGTTGTTTGTTTATTTTTTACATTCTTTCAGGAACCTGAATTCCTAATAACGAGAATGCTGATTTTATAGTATCTGCTACCTTTTTAGATAACTGAACTCTAAATGTTTTTTTATCTTGATTTTCTTCTCCTAAAATATGTACATTCTGGTAAAATGAGTTAAACTCTTTCACCAAGTCATATGTATAATTAGCAATTACTGCAGGAGAATAATTCTTAGCTGCTTGCTGAATAACTTCAGGATATAATTCTAATTGTTTTAATAACTCTTTTTCTTTTGCATGCAATTCAATATTAACTGGGTTTGAATAATCAAAATTAGCTTTTCTTAAGATTGATTGAATTCTAGCATAAGTATATTGAATAAAAGGACCTGTGTTACCTTGAAAATCCACTGATGCTTGAGGATCAAATAAAATTCTCTTTTTAGGGTCTACTTTTAAAATGAAATATTTTAAAGCTCCTAATCCGATAACTCTATATAATTCTTCTTTTTCTTCATTAGAGTATCCTTCTAATTTACCTAGTTCTTGTGAAATTGTACGAGCTGTATTTGTCATTTCATCCATTAAATCATCTGCATCTACAACTGTTCCTTCACGAGATTTCATTTTTCCAGAAGGTAAATCTACCATTCCGTAACTTAAATGATATAAGCTTTCCGACCAAGAATATCCTAGTTTTTTAAGTATTAAGAATAGTACTTTAAAGTGATAATCTTGTTCGTTACCAACGGTATACACCATTCCGCCTAAATCTGTAAAATCTTTAGCACGTTGAATAGCTGTACCAATATCTTGGGTCATATAAACTGCAGTTCCGTCTGAACGTAACACTAGTTTTTCATCTAAACCATCTTCAGTTAAATCACACCAAACAGAACCATCTTCTTTTTTGTGGAAAACACCTGACTTTAATCCGCCTTCAATAACATCTTTTCCTAATAAATAGGTTTTGCTTTCGTAGTATAGTTTATCAAAATCAACTCCAATATTTTTATAGGTTACATCGAAACCTTTGTAAACCCATCCATTCATAGTTTCCCAAAGAGCAACTACTTCTTTATCTCCTGCTTCCCATTTACGCAACATTTCTTGTGCTTCAACAAATAAAGGAGCTTGTTTTTTAGCATCATCTTCAGAAACACCTGATGCGACTAAATCACTGATTTCTTTTTTATATTCTTGATCGAATTTTACGTAATAATTACCAACTAATTTATCACCTTTTAATCCAGTTGATTTAGGAGTTTCTCCGTTTCCGAATTTTTCCCAAGCCAACATCGATTTACAAATGTGGATTCCACGATCGTTAATAATCTGAGTTTTATAAACTTTCTTACCTGAAGCTTTTAATATCTCAGCAACCGAATATCCTAATAACACATTACGAACGTGACCTAAATGTAAAGGTTTGTTTGTGTTTGGTGATGAATATTCAACCATACGAGAAGAATTATCCGTCGAAGGCGAAACAAATCCGTAAGTAGTATCCGTAGCTATTTGATTAAAAAAGTTGGTGTAAAAAGAATCATCAATCACTAAGTTTAAAAAACCTTTTACCACATTGTAATTGGTGATTTCTTGAATGTTTTCAACTAAGTACTTACCTAAGTCTTCACCAATTTGAACAGGATTTCCTTTCTTATATCTTAAAAGAGGGAATACCACCACAGTGATATCTCCTTCAAAATCTTTACGGGTTGCTTGAAATTCTACCGAAGGGATTTCAGTTTCATATAAACTTAAAAATCCTTCTTTTACTTTGGTTTCGATTAGGTTTTGAATACTCATTCTGCTCTTAAAAATTGAAGTGCAAAATTACATAAATTATTTGATTTTATTCAGATGATATTTAAACTGGTTCTTATGAATTATATAGGTATTTTTGTACTATGGATAAAGACTTAGAGAACCTACAGAAGTTAGCAAAAGACGTTGAGAAAGAGAATAAGAAATATTTTTCGATGTTAAAAAGGCGCACGCCTAAAAACTTAGATGTTGTTGTGCAAAAAATACATGATGAAGAGTTTGAAAAAACAGATTGTTTAGACTGTGGGAACTGCTGTAAAACAACGAGTCCTATTTTTACAGATAAAGATATCGAGCGTATTTCGAAATATTTAAAAATGAAAGTTCGTGACTTTACTGAGCAATATTTAGAACGAGATTCAGATGATTTTATGGTGTTAAAAACGGCACCTTGTTCTTTTTTAGATGAAAGAGATAATAGTTGTTTTATATATGATGTGCGTCCGAAGGCATGTGCAGAATATCCGCATACAAACAGAAGAAAATTTATCCAAATAGCAGATTTAACTGTTAAGAATACAGAAATTTGTCCTGCAACTTACAGAATTGTTGAAGAATTAAAAAAACGTTTGCCTGTAAGATATAACGAAAAAGTTAAGAGGTTTTAAAGAGTTATTTTGTTTTCTGTATTTTAGACAAAAATTAAAATACATTGGAAAATTTTATACATTATTTCGAAACAATTCCTTCTTCTCATAGAAGTATTATTTTAGTGGGAGGAATTACCTTTTTTTGGTTGTTAGAAAGTGCTGTTCCTTTATTTAGCTTTAAATATAATAAGTGGAAACATGCTTTACCGAACCTTTTTTTTACAGGAACCACCATTGTTATTAATTTTGCATTAGCTTTGTTATTATTGAAAAGTGCGGATTGGGTTCAAGTGAATAACTTTGGGTTGATAAACTGGTTACCAGAAATGCCATTATGGTTATATGTTATTTTGGGAGTTCTATTTTTAGATTTCTTTGGAGCTTATTTAGCTCATCTTACTGAACATAAAATTCCAAAACTTTGGATGGTACACTTGGTACATCATACCGATCATGAAGTGGATACAACTACAGCAAATAGACATCATCCTTTAGAAAGTGTAATTCGATTTATATTTACCTTGTTAGGTGTATTTTTAGTTGGAACACCGATAGCAATAATTATGTTGTATCAATCAATATCATTAATATTTACTCAGTTAACACATGCAAATATTAAAATGCCTAAAAAGTTAGATAAAGTATTGAGTTATATTATTGTTTCACCAGATATGCATAAAGTGCATCATCATAATTTATTACCGTATACGGATTCTAATTACGGAAATATTTTTTCTATTTGGGATCGTTTATTAGGAACGTATATGGAACTGGATAGAGAGAAAATAATATATGGTGTAGATACTTTTCCAGATGAAGAAAAGAACTCTAGTTTAAAAGAGTTATTAAAACAACCTTTTGCAGGTTATAGGAAACCAACTAATTTAAAATAATTTTATATTTCTGAATTAAAATTATAAAAATATATACTTATGAAAAAGTTAATAATTTTTATGTTATATGTGTTTGCAGCTCATTAAACTAACACATTGAATGACATTTTTTGAAGGGACTAAAAAATTATCTGTTGTAGTAAATAAATTAATATTTATAGATTTTTGGGCTACTTGGTGTGGTCAATGTAAAATAATGGGTTCTGATATATGGAGTAAACTAGGTGTAAAAGAATTTTTAAATGCATATATACCTTTGAAGATAGGTATTGATGTGTTTCAAAAGTATCTAACAAATACTCGGCTAACACAACGCCATATATTTTAATAGTTAATAGTAATAGAGATGTTGTTAATTGTATTTAAGGTTACTTGTGGTGTAATTGAGATATAATTATTTTAACAATTGCGCGAGGAATATCAGTAGGTGATGAGTTAGAATACGCTGACGAAATTACTTTAGGTAGGAGTATTGTGAATCGAATACCTTTTTCTCAGTCTTTGAAAGCATAAAAAAGCGAAGTTTTTAAACTTCGCTTTTGTAGTAAAAAAGATTTGTTATTTTCTTTTATACATTATTACTTTACCTTCTCCACTATCAGCTTTTTCAGTTATAGACCAAGTGTTATTATTGTTGCTGAATGTAACTTTTTGTATAGATTCTTCAGTTTCTCCTTCACCTATCAAAGCATAGTTTCCTCCGCCTTTATTTTTCCATGTGGACTTTTTAATTTCATAAGGGATGCAGTCACCATTATCTTTAGAGTCATGATCTAAATAAGTAGCATTACCATTTTCTAAAATGATGAATGTGTTTTTCTTAAGACAATCATTAACTTCTTTATTGTCTATGGAAAAAAAATGCCAAGTTCCAATAAAAGGATCTAGATTTTCCTCATTAGAAGAACAAGATAGTAAGCTAAAGAAAGCAATTGATAGTATTAATAATTTTTTCATAGTTTATTTAGTTGAATTTGAGTGTGAAAATAATTGCATTTTCATATTTTTATTTCTCCTTAAAAAACCTCCGTCTTTGACGGAGGTCATGTTTTAAAGG
>CAZCHR010000031.1:0-18373 GCA_964498665.1 uncultured Tenacibaculum sp.
ACAGAATATTTCAGTAACTTTAGAGTAAATTATCATAGATGGATTTTTAGATTAATAAATTGAAATTCAATACTTTAATTTACTGAAAATCTATCTTTTTTACTACTATATCTTATCTAAATATTAATCGAACTCAGGTTTTTAAATTTTGAATCCCTCTAAAGTATTCTTTATCATAATCTCCAATTCCATAACCTGCCTCTGTTGTAAAACCTACATATTTACCATCCTCATATAATTCATCCCATACAACTTCACTATCAGTAAAATAACCTATTACTGATAATACATTTTCTCTTTTATATATGTTATTTTCAATAAATCTTGTAAAAAGGTAAGAACGCCCATTTTCACCTTCTTTCGACTTTTTTAAATGAGAAAAACCAATGCGTATATAGTGTGGATTATTTCTAAAATCATAAATCGCATCAAGATCTAAATAATTATCAAACATTATCTGTAATCTATCCGGATTTCCGTTAAAAGAAAGTTTAATCGTTTTAATAATATAATCTAACTCTTTTACATCTTTTACTTTTGATTGATAAACTAGCTTATTAGATTCATAGTCTTTAACAAAATTTTGCATTATTTTATATGCGAAACTTAAATCTCCTAATGCATAATTTGTTGTATCTAAAGCAACCATATTCTTTATTTCTTTAACTGCAACAAGTTCTTCTTGTTCATCTTTTAAAAGTTCTACTATATGCTTTGAAACAAATTTGTAATTTCTAATCAATTCTATACCTACAATTTTAATTTTGTTTTCTTTAGGCAATCTATCATTAAGTTTTTTGATTTTTTTCCATTTTTCATAAACCTCAATAGTTCTTTCTTGTGTAACATAAAATCCATTATTAATCACTAAATCCTTAAGTAATAAAGTGTCTCCTGTCTTTAAATATTTATCATAATAATAAGCTGAACTATAATCTACTTCTGGTAAATAATATTTAATAGTTTTAGTTCTGTTTCTTCAGTTTTTGAACTACTATGATAAGCACCAAAGCCAATAACATTAAATTCTTTTTGTGGAAAATTGAAGTTTTTTGAATTTAAATCAAATCTATTTTTTACTAAAAACTCTTTTTTTATTTCAGATACACTACGATATCCTACTTTATTATTTTTACAGTTTGTAATTAGTACTGAAACTATTAATAAAATAAGTATTTTTTTCATTGTTTGAATTTTAAAGTACAAACATAAAAAGTAAAAAAATCTAAAAATTGTAAGATTGAGACATTACTTTTTTAATGTCCAATAAGTATCTTCATTTCCTAATTTCTGAATAGAATCAAATATTTTTTTTGGTGATTTACCTATTAAAGATTTAAAATGATTTGTAAGGTTAGCTTGATCGCAAAAATGTAAATCATAAGCAATATCAGATAACTTGGGTTTATTTTTTGAAGTTTGATAAAAATTTAAAACAGTTCTAAAACGAACTAATTTTTTATAATCTTCAGCTGAACAATTCAAATGAGTTTTAAACAAACGTAAAACTGTTTTTCTATTTACTGAAAGTTTCTTCGAAATTTCATCTAAAGTAATTAAACCATTAGATTCTATAATACTATCTACTGCTACCTGTATTCTATTATCTAAGTTAGTATTGTATTTTGAAACAAAAAAGTCGTCTAATATTTTTATTTTATCTTCAAAACAAGTTGTTTGATAAACCTTGCTAATTTCTTTTAAGAAAACATCTCCGAAATAATTAAAATCAAACTCAATTTTTGGTGAAATTTTGGATAGATTACAATCTAAAAAATAATTAAGTCCAAGTGGATTAAAAACAATTCCTATTTTATTAAACCTACCTTTTAACGATACTCTTTTTCTTACGTTAAGGTTACTTGAATAATACATTTCTAAGTTACCTTTTTTAAAAATATAACTTCCTGAATTAGGTGTTCTCTTAGCTACAGAATCTTTATGAATCGTTATAGTATTTTTAAAATTTGGATAATATGTGAAATTACTTTCAAAATCTTGCTCTAAAGATTGATGAAAATAATAATATGAAATATGTTTAGCTATAATTTCATTTTTAGGCTTATATGTTAAAAATTGCTCTTTCAAAAACTCTATTAAATAATATTTATTTTTCAGTTAACATTTCATTTTTACTTACGTATAAACTAAAAAAATATAATTATATCACACAGATAATAAACAAGATTTTTGCCTCTTTTTAGTTTATTTAAAAATTACTCGAAATACTTTCTGCTAACTCAACAAATTCTTCATTAGTTAACTTTATCTTTTTTATAAACTGCATATCTGCTATATTATTTAGCGGAATTAAATGCACATGTGCATGAGGTACTTCTAAACCAACTACACTCATACCTACTCGATTACATGGAATTGTTTTTTCTATTGCTTTAGCAACTCGATACGAAAAAGACATCAACCCATTATATTCTTTTCCTGATAAATCAAAAAGTTTATCTTCTTCCTTTTTAGGTATTACTAATGTATGTCCTTTAGTATTCGGATTAATATCTAAAAATGCATAATAATTTTCGTCTTCTGCTATTTTATATGATGGAATTTCCCCATTAATTATTTTAGTAAAAATACTTGCCATATTTGTCTTTTTAGTATTTAGTAAAAATAAAAAAAGCGTTGCTTTTGCAACGCTTTAATCAATAAATATTTTAACTATTAACGAGAAATTTCAATAATCTCAAACTTCATAATTCCACTTGGAACTTTAATCTCAGCAATTTCTCCTACTTTTTTACCTAACAACCCTTTACCTATTGGTGAATTCACAGATAATTTTCCATTTCTAATATCAGTTTCAGAATCTGCAACTAAAGTATAGGTGAATTCCATACCATTAGCTGTATTTTTTAATTTAACGATAGAGTGAATTAGTATTTTAGAAGTGTCTAACTGACTTTCATCAATAATACGTGCATTAGCAACAATATTTTTAAGTTTTGCAATCTTAGTTTCTAATAAAGATTGTTCTTCTTTTGCTGCATGATACTCAGCATTTTCACTTAAATCACCTTTATCTATAGCATCTCCGATTTCTTGAGAAACTCTTGGTCTTTCAGTATGCTCTAAATGTGATAATTCATCTTTTAATTTCTTTAATCCTTCTATTGTATAATATGATACTTCACTCATAACTTCTTTAATTTAAAAATCTCACGCCGTTAGGTATGAGATTGTCATACAAATGTACAAAATATTTGTAAATTCGCTGCGTTACATTAAGAACTGTAATACGAAATATGAAAAAACTATTTTATTTATTTACCTTAATACTAATCATAAGCTGTAGTGATAATGTACCTGTTAATAATTGTTTTAATGGCATTAACATGAACACTATCATAGATCTTACTTTACCTGAATTTCAAGGATTATTGATTCCTAATGGCGAATCAAAAAATACTATTCAAGGACGTAATGTTTATATTTTTAAAACTGGAAGTAGTTTTAAAGCTTTTGATAGACAATGCCCTGAAAGAAAATGTAACTCTTTAATGACTTTTAATGGTGTAGAAATTATATGTCCATGTGATAACAAAAAGTATAGTTTTTTATCTGATGGAGCCCCTGTTAATGGCGAAGGTTGTCATGCTTTAATGTACTTAGTTACACAAATTAGTAGTTCGCGATTAAGAATATCTCGCTAATTGTATTATACTACAATTTAGATTCTTATTTTTGTCGTAACAACAACACACAAAAATATTTATCTTGAAAAATTATTTTTCTTCAGACTTTAAATTGGGCGTTCTCGGTGGCGGACAATTAGGAAGAATGCTACTTACCGAAACTCAAAAACTAGATGTTCACACAGTAATTTTAGATCAAAACCCTAAAGCACCTTGCTCACAAATTTGTAACGAATTTTATCAAGGAGATTTATTAGACTTTGACACTGTTTACAATTTTGGAAAAAAAGTAGATCTTTTAACCATAGAAATTGAGAATGTAAACATTGATGCACTAGATAAATTAGAAGCAGAAGGATTAACTATTTACCCGAAACCTTCTAATTTAAGAATAATTCAAAATAAAGCTTCTCAAAAAAAGTTTTATAGAGATCGTAAAATTCCTACTGCAGAATTTAATCATTATGCATATTTAGAAGAACTAATACATTCTTTTGAAAGCGGAATAGTAAAATTTCCGTTTGTATGGAAAGCTACTCGTTTTGGGTATGACGGAACTGGCGTTAAAATCGTTAGGAACATTGAAGATTTACAAAGCTTACCTGCTGTAGAATGTATTACAGAAAAGTTAGTTCCTTTTAAAAACGAATTAGCTGTAATAGTAGCAAGAAATGTAGCTGGAGAAATCAAAACATATCCTGTAGTTGAAATGGAATTTCATCCAGAAGCAAACCAAGTGGAATATGTTATTTGTCCTGCAAGAATCGAAGATTCAGTTGCAGAAAAAGCAAGAAATATAGCTTTAAAAGTTGCTGATAAATTTGATTTCGTAGGGTTATTAGCTGTAGAGATGTTTCAAACAGAAAATGATGAAATATTAGTAAACGAAGTTGCTCCAAGAACTCATAACTCTGGTCATTATTCTATCGAAGCATCTTATACAAATCAATTTGAACAACATTTACGTAGTATTTTAAATCTTCCTTTAGGAAATACAGAAAGTAAAGTTGCCGGAATTATGGTAAACCTTGTTGGTGCTGAAGGTTATAACGGTAATGTTATATATAAAAATATAGAAGAAATTTTAAAAGTAGATGGTGTAACACCACATATTTACGGAAAGAAAACAACAAAACCATTCCGAAAAATGGGGCACGTTACTATTGTTAATAAAGATATTAATAAGGCGCGTAAAATCGCTCAACAAGTAAAAGAAACGATTAAAGTAGTTAGTAAATAAAACGTCATTACGAGCAAAGTGAAGTAATCTTTATAAAAAAGATTATTTTATTTTAAACTCTTTACAATGACCAAATATAAAATTATGGTAGGAATTATAATGGGAAGCGATTCAGACCTTCCAATAATGCAAGAAGCAATTGATGTTTTAGAAAGTATGGATATTCAAATTGAAGTAGATATCGTTTCTGCTCATAGAACTCCAGAAAAATTAGTTGATTATTCTAAAAATGCACACACTCGTGGTATAAAAGTAATTATAGCAGGTGCTGGTGGAGCTGCTCATTTACCAGGAATGGTAGCAAGCATGAGTCCGCTACCAATAATTGGAGTTCCTGTAAAAAGTAGAAACTCAATTGACGGATGGGATTCTGTATTATCAATTTTGCAAATGCCAGGGGGAGTTCCTGTAGCTACAGTTGCTTTAGATGGTGCTAAAAATGCAGGTATTTTAGCTGCTCAAATTATTGGAGCTTCAGACAAATGTGTGTTAGATAAAATTATTGCATACAAAGAAGGTTTAAAACTGAAAGTTGAAAAAGCTTCTGAGAGAGTAAGAAAATAACTATTTTAGTAAAATATATAATTCAAAACCTCACTTTATGTGGGGTTTTGGTAATTTTAAATTGATTTTTTATGACTAAGAATCCTTTATTACAAGATTTTAATACGCCTCCTTTTTCTAAAATTACAAATGCAGATTATAAACCTGCTATAGAAGAAGCTATAAAAATAGCGAAAGCTGAAATTAATACGATTGTAAACAATACTGCTACTCCAACTTTTGAAAACACCACTGTTGCTTTAGATTTTGCTGGAGAAAAACTAAATAAAATAACATCAATTTTTTTCAACTTAAATTCTGCTGAAACTAATGATGAAATTCAAAAAATAGCACAAGAAATTTCTCCTTGGTTAAGTGAATTTAGAAACGATATCACGCTAAATGAAGACTTATTTAAAAGGGTAAAATCGGTTTTTGACACAAAAGAAACTTTATATTTAACTCCAGAACAACAGATGTTGTTAGATAAACAATACAAAAGTTTTGCAAGAAACGGTGCTAATTTAAACGATTCTGACAAAAACGAATTACGTAAGGTTGATGCTGAATTAGCTAAACTATCTTTACAATTTGGAGAAAATGTATTAGCTGAAACCAATGCTTTTGAAATGCATTTAACTGATGAAAACGATTTATCAGGATTACCTGAAAGTGTAAAAGAAGCTGCGAAAGAAATTGCAAAATCAAAAGAAAAAGAAGGTTGGGTTTTTACTTTAGATTATCCAAGTTACATCCCTTTTATGACTTATGCTGATAATAGAGAGTTACGTAAAAAATTTGCAATAGCTGCCGGTAAAAAAGCTTTTCAAAATAATGATTTTAACAATGAGCAAATTGTTTTAGATATTGTAAATCTTCGTCATAAACGAGCAAATTTATTGGGCTACAAAACACATGCTCATTTTGTTTTAGAAGAACGAATGGCAGAAACACCTGAAAAAGTATTATCATTTTCTAACGATTTGTTAGCTAAAGCGAAACCAGCTGCACAACGCGAGTTTACTAATTTAGGAAACTATGCGAAAAAATTAGACGGAATAGATCAATTACAAAAATGGGATGGTGCTTATTATTCTGAAAAATTAAAAAAAGAATTATTTTCTTTAGATCAAGAATTATTAAAACCATATTTTAAACTAGAAAATGTTATTGATGGTGTTTTTGAAATTTCAAGTAAATTATTCGATTTACAATTCGAAGAAATCGACTCTATAGATAAATATCACAAAGATGTAAAGACTTATAATGTTACCGATTTAAATGGTAATTTCATTTCTCATTTTTATGCTGACTTTCACCCAAGACTAGGAAAACGTAATGGCGCGTGGATGACTTCTTATAAGTCTCAGCAAATTAAAAACGGTATAAATGAGCGCCCACAAGTTTCTATTGTTTGTAACTTTACCAAACCTACCGAAACAAAACCATCGTTGTTAACTTTTAATGAAGTTACTACATTGTTTCACGAATTTGGTCATGCTTTACACGGAATGTTAGCTAACACAACTTACAATAGTTTATCAGGGACTTCTGTTTCTTGGGATTTTGTTGAGTTACCAAGTCAAGTTTTAGAAAATTGGTGTTATGAAAAAGAAGCTTTAGAGTTATTTGCAAAACATTATGAAACCGGAGAAACAATTCCAATGGAATATGTTACAAAAATAAAAGAATCAGCAAGTTTTCATGAAGGAATGCAAACGCTTCGTCAGTTAAGTTTTGGGTTATTAGATATGAGTTGGCATTCGCAAAACCCTTCAGAAATTACTTCTGTAAAAGAATTTGAATCAAAAGCTTTTTCTGACACAAAACTATATCCTGATGTTGCAGAAAACTGTATGAGTACCGCTTTTTCTCATATTTTTCAAGGTGGATATTCTGCTGGATATTACTCATATAAATGGGCAGAAGTTTTAGATGCTGATGCTTTTGAGTATTTCTTAGAAGAAGGAATTTTCAATAAAGACGTTGCAGATAAGTTTAAAAACAATGTACTTTCTAAAGGAGGTACAGAAAAACCAATGGAGCTTTACAAACGTTTTAGAGGTAAAGAACCAAAACCAGATGCGCTTTTAAAACGTGCAGGGTTATTAAATTAAAATAATCTACAATAAACACATCATTATTATATATATTCGCACATAAAAATTTAAAATATGAGAAAATTATTATTCCTTTTATTTATTACTTGTTTCTTAGGATGCTCTTCAGATAATGAACCCCAAGAACCAGCTACGTTATCTTTTAATATATTTAAAATCCCTGAAAACTACAAAGACAAATATAATTTTTCAGATATCAATATACAAATATATTCAAGTAAAGAAGATTACCTAAGTGAATCAAACGAAATATTTAACGGAAAATTTGATGAAGAAGGGAAAATTATAATCTCTGATAATATTGAATATGGGAAAAATTATTTTATTGATATTCACTCTAATGATAATATTTTAAGTAACTGGAGTTATGGATCTAACTCAACTATTGTTGATTCCTCTAATAGTATAAATTATCAAGTAATTTTGTTTGTAAAAACAAAATTACTAATAGGTACTTGGAATTTCATTGGTTACAAATCACATGTTAATCATGGTAATCATGAAAGAACAGAAAGAACGAAATTAGTTATAAATAAAGATTTTTCAGTGACTTCTTATGAAAACTATAACAATACAGAATATGTTGTGCGATATTTATATAAGAATGAGAATTCATCTGACCTAAAACACTTATCAACATTACCAACTCAAGAAACATATCCTTATTATAGTGAAAATAGTACTTCTTGGCGAAATAATCAACTCATGGAGCTTTATACATATAATGATAATAATACTATTATTAGTTTTTTAGATAATGCCTATGAAGAGTCATTATATATTAAACCATAAAAGAGTTTTCAATTTAGTACTCTATTTTATTTATTCTTCTCTTCAATCCATTTGCTCATATATTTTGTCGCTTGTAATGTTTGATGCTGTAATAAATTTCCAAGAAAGTTTTGAGTACGATGTGTTTCTAAATTTTCTTGGAGCTTTATTAATCTATTAATAAAAGACTTCGTTAATAATTCTTTATCATACAACTTATTGATTATTGCTACTCCATTTAACTGTGACTGCAACCATAATTCTTTATCTGAATATAATTCTACTGTTTTATTAACAAAATCTTCATCGTTTATAGTTACGAAACCGCTCCACGATAAATTCTCGTGCATTCCTTCTGCTCCTATTTTTGTTGTTATACTTGGGGTTCCACAAATCATTGCTTCGGTTAATTTCCCTTTTATTCCAGCTCCAAATCTAATTGGTGCCAAAACAACTTTTGCTTTTCGTACAACTTCAATAGCATCCTCTGTAAAACCTTTTATTATAAAACCTTCTTTTTTATTATGTAATTGATTTACTTGTTGCGTTGCATATGCTCCATAAATATGAAGCTCTGCTTTTGGTAATTGCTTCCTTATATTTTTCCAAATAATTTTTAATTGCAAAACAGCATCTACATTCGGAGCGTGAAAAAAATTACCGACAAAAACAAAATGCTTTCGTTCTTCAAAAGGTATCCAATTAGTAATAATCTTTTCATCAATTTTATCTAATAAAAAAGGTAAATGACACAATAAGTTTTCTTCGATTTTAAAAACTTCTTTAAGTAATTTTACTTCATGACTAGAAATAATCAAACTTAAATCACAACGTAAAATTGAAGCTATTTCTCGTTTCGCATCATCAGATTTTAATAATGCTTCATTGGTAAATCCCTCTCCTTTTTTTAATTGTTGATGTCGAGTTTTGCGTAAAAAATGTAAATCTTCAGTATCTAAAATTCGTAAAGATTCAGGAGAGTTTTCAGCAACACGCCAACCAAATTGTTCCTCCATCATAAAACGATCGAATAACACAATATTTGGTTGTAGATTTTTTACAAACCCATCAAAAGAAGATGAATTTAATTCAATTGAAACCTCTTTGATTCCTAATGAATGTAAATCTCTCGAATTTTCTGTTTTTTGAGATGGAGTGGCAAAAACTATTGAAAAACCTTCATTTTTAAAAACCTCAATAAGCTGTAACATTCTGTTACCAGCTCCTGTAGTTTTTTCTACCCAAACATATCCAATTATTAAAAGTGTTTTCATACAATTTTCAAAGGTAAAACAATTCCTTTCAACATTTTCTAACGATTACTAATGAGAATTGTTTTGTTAAAAAACAAATTCACTATGTTTAAAACGTAATATCAATATTAAGTAATCATAAACAAATCAAAAAACCTTTATTACAAGTCAGTTAGATTATGTAATTTTGTACCTATAATTCTGAAAAACAAAAAATAAAACAGATGAAATACGATTTAATCGTTATTGGTTCTGGACCAGGTGGATACATTGCTGCCATCAGAGCTTCTCAACTAGGTTCTAAAGTTGCTATTATTGAAAAGTATTCAACTTTAGGTGGAACATGTTTAAATGTTGGGTGCATTCCATCAAAAGCATTATTAGATTCTTCTCACCATTATTACGATGCAATTAAGCATTTTGACGAACATGGAATTTCTGTTGAAAATCCTACATTCGACTTTAGTAAAATGGTAGCTCGTAAAGCTAACGTTGTTGAGACAACTACTGGAGGAATCAAATATTTAATGGATAAAAATAATATTGATGTTTACGAAGGTTTAGGTTCTTTTCAAGATGCTACACACGTAAAAGTTAGTAAAAATGACGGAAATTCAGAAGTTATTGAAGGAACCAATATTATTATTGCTACTGGTTCTAAACCATCAACATTACCTTTTATATCTATTGATAAAGAACGTGTAATTACTTCTACTGAGGCTTTAAAGCTAAAAGAAGTTCCTAAACATTTATTAGTTATTGGTGGTGGAGTTATCGGATTAGAATTAGGTTCTGTTTACAAACGTTTAGGTGCCGATGTAACTGTAATTGAATATGCTCCTACAATTACCCCAACAATGGATAAAGATGTTTCTAAAGAACTTACCAAAGTTTTAAAGAAACAAGGAATGAAATTTAACGTTTCTACTGGTGTAACTTCTGTTGAAAGAAACGGAGATGAAGTTGTTGTTAAAGCAACCAACAAAAAAGGAGAAGAAATTACTTTTACTGGTGATTACTGTCTAGTATCTGTTGGTCGTAAACCTTATACTGAAGGATTAGGTTTAGAAAACGTTGGCGTAAAAGTCACAGATAGAGGAATGGTTGAAGTTAACGATCATTTACAAACTAGTGTAGCTAACATTTATGCAATTGGTGATGTTGTTCGTGGAGCAATGTTAGCGCATAAAGCAGAAGAAGAAGGTGTTGTTGTTGCTGAATATTTAGCAGGACAAAAACCTCATATTGATTATAACTTAATTCCTGGAATTGTTTACACATGGCCAGAAGTAGCGGCGGTTGGTAAAACAGAGCAAGAATTAAAAGATGCTGGTGTTGCTTATAAAGCTGGTAAATTTTCTATGCGTGCTTTAGGTCGATCTAGAGCTAGTGGAGATTTAGACGGTTTCGTAAAAGTATTAGCTGATAAAAATACGGATGAAATTTTGGGAGTACATATGGTAGGTGCTCGTGTAGCTGACTTAATTATGGAAGCTGCCGTAGCAATGGAATATAGAGCTGCTGCTGAAGATTTAGCTCGTATTTGTCATGGACATCCAACCTATTCTGAAGCAGTAAAAGAAGCTGCTAAAGCTGCTTGGGATGGTAAACCTTTAAATGCCTAAAAGCATTTTACTATAAATTTTAAAAAGCAACCTCTAATGAGGTTGCTTTTTGTTTTAATTTTTATTTCCTTAACCAAATCTAAAATTAAGAACGCTTTAAACTATTACTTATAATTATTAAACATTTTCTTTTTCTATAAAACTTGTACAAAAAAAACCGAACTCAATGAGTTCGGTTTTTTTTGTATGACTTGTATGTTTACTGAATTCCGTAAAAAGAACTCATATCATTTTTAACATCAGAAGCTTTTTTAATTGCTTCATACATTTGATAAGTTTTGTTCTTTCTTTCATTAGCTAAACGCTTTCTAAAAGTTTCGTAATTAGGTAAAGCTGTTGGCGCTTCTTTAGATTCAACTTCAAAAGCAAATACACCTTTATCTCCTACAATGTTTTTATACACTTGCTTATCTTTAGCATTTAACATTGCTCCCACTACTTTTGGTTCATAACCAACACCCGATAAAGTTGGAGACTGTAAATTAACATCTTTAATTGTTTTAACATTCTCATTACCTGATTTTGCTATTTCAGCTAAAGTAGATCCGCTAATTTTATCTTCGATCATTTTAGCTTTTCTTTCGTTTGTTAAAATAGGACGGACTTTAGATATTGCTTTATCAACTGGCATTAAACCTTTTTCTGTTATATCTGTTAAAACAGCAACTATATAACCTCCTTCAATATCAAAACGTTTGTAACTACCTATTTCATTTTCTTTATCAAAAGACCAAGTAATTATTTCTCTTTCTTTTCCTATTCCAGCAACACTATCATCTAAAGCTTTTAAACCAACTGCTGGTTGAGATGTTAAATTTTTCTCTTTTACTGCTTCATCAAAGTTTTTACCATTTGCTAAATCTAATGCAAAAGTTTCTGCGTTTTGAAAAATTGTGTTTTCAGTAGCTTCTGAAGCTTCGATTTTACGACCAAATGTTGCTAATTTAACAACTGATTGAAAGTTTTTCTGATCTTCAATTTTAATTACGTGAAAACCAAATTGAGATTTAACAACTCCCATATCTCCTTTCTTACCTTCGAAAACAAAATCTCTAAAACTTGGTACCATTCTATTATAACCAAACCAGTCATAAAAACCTCCTTTTTCAGCAGAACCTTTATCTGAAGACATTGTTTTAGCTAAATCTGCAAATTTAGATTTATTTGCTTTTACTACTGTTAATAAACTATCTGCTGTTTTTTTAGCTTGCTCTTCTGTTTGAGTTACAGTTGCATCTGCACTTGCAGCACCAACAAAAGGAATTAAGATATGTCTTGACTGTGCTGAATCTGGTAACTGAGCTACTTTAGTTATTTTAGATAATTTAAAATGACCAGCATCTTTATATGGACCAAAAACATCGCCTTCTTTACCTTCAAAAATTTCTTCAGCAATTACTTGAGGTACTTGAACTTTAAATTTTAATGCATCATCAATTGTTAAATCTGATTCATTCTCATCAAAAAACTCAGCATAATCTGTTGTATTTTTAAATCCTTTAACAGCAACTCCTCTAGCTTCTGAATCTTCAATTAATTTAGCAACATTTGCTTTAGTTACAGCTTCATCTTCTGCAGTAGGTGTAATATCAAATTTTACAAAGTTAATATCTCTAGATGCTTCAACTTGAAAATCATCTTGATGAGCATTAATATAGTTCTTAATATCACTCTTTTTTAATGTAACTAAACTATCTGCAATAGAAGTATAAGGAACATAAACAAATTTACCTGATATTTTAGTGTTTTCATTTATATAATTAGCTTCAGCTTCTTTTAAAGAAGAACCTAAACCAGCAGCTACTAAATTATCGTATGCAGTTTTTTCTATATTATTTTTTAAAGAAAGCATATAGTTTTGCCAATTTTTCCAATCAGCTCCGTTTTCTTCTTTTATAGTTGCTAAAAACTCTTTTAGTTTATTTTTATCAAATATTCCAGAAGATTGAAATCTTGGATCGTTTTGAACAAACTGAGTATCATATAAAGCATTCATGATATCTTCATCACCAACTGTAATTCCAGCTTCTTCTAATTGTGTCTTATAAATTTTTTGTCTGATTAAATTATCCCAAACAGTTTTAGCTGCTTGCATTTCAGAAACACGATTTCCTGTTTGCGCTTTATATGCATCTAAAGCTTCTGCAAATTGTTGACGAGTAATACTTTCTCCGTTTACTTCACCAACCTCGTTTACTTTACTTGCGTTGAAAAAATCTGATATTGTAGAAGGGTCTAATACAAAAGCAAAAAGTGCTAAACCAATTACTAGAATTAAGAACATTGAACGTTCTCTAATTTTCGATAAAATTGCCATACGTAATTTATTTTATTAACAGTGTGCGAAAATACAATTTCACATTAAATAATGCAATGTTTTTTTACGCTGTTTTTGAGGCAGTTTCCTATAAAAGATATAAAGTACTAATTACTCTTCTTTATCTAGTAATTTAAAGTAAATATCATCAATTTTTGTTGCACTTACTTTTAATATTTTTATTTGAAATTTATCCAGTTCTAAAACTTCGTTTTGTGATGGTATATTTTCTGTATGATGTATAATAAATCCTCCTAACGTTTCATAAGCTTCTTCTTTAGGAATTTCTAAACTATACTCTTCATTTAAGTAATCTACTTCTAAACGAGCTGAAAAATTAAACTCTCTATTATTAATTTTTTCTTCTAATAATTCTTGCTTATCGTGTTCATCTTCAATTTCACCAAATAGTTCTTCTACAATATCTTCAACAGTAATAATACCTGATGTTCCACCATATTCATCAACAACTATTGCAATGCTTTTACGCTTCTTAATAAGTGAATTTAAAACATCATTAATAATCATTGATTCTGGGACAAACTCTACTGGTAGTAAAATTGATTTAATTGAATTAGGGTTTTTAAATAATTCAAAAGCATTAACATATCCTAAAATATCATCTAAAGAATTTTTATACACTAAAATTTTAGACAAACCTGTTGATATAAAAAGAGATTTAAGGTTAGTAACTGTTTCATGCAAATCAACAGCTACAATTTCTGTTCTAGGTACCATTATTTCTCTAGCTTTTACCTTGTGAAATTCTAAAGCATTTTGAAAAATTTGTATTTCAGAATCAACATCATCTTCATCATCCCCTCCATCTAGCTGTTCAGATATATAATTACCGAGTTCTTCTTTACTAAATTCAGTCTGAATTTCATTTTCTGTTGTTTTAAAAAAAACATATAAAAAGAAATTTGAAATTTTAGTAATCACCCAAGTAATTATATAAAAAATAAGATAGAAAAAATAAGCTGGTATTGCGAATAGCTTAAGCATTTCATTTGCATAAATTCTAAAAATAGCTTTAGGTAAAAACTCTGCGGTAACTAATATAACAAGTGTTGAAATTAATGTTTGTGTAAGTAAACTTAAATCGTTTAACAAATAGTTTATAAAAGTAAAGTTAGTTGGAACAAGCAATTGAAACCAATCGAGAAGTAACTTTCCCATAAAGTAACTATAAACTACTAGTGCTATATTATTACCAACTAACATGGTAGTAATAAATTTTGAAGATTTCTCAGTTAACTTAGATAATATTCTAGCTAATATACCTTCTCCTTTTTTCTCTAATTCTATATGTAATTTATTTGCAGATACAAATGCTATTTCCATCCCAGAAAAAAAGGCTGAAAATAAAATAGAAGTTAAAATTATAAGTATTTCAGATTGCATTAATATTATTGATTTCTTTTCTCAACCTTTCTTCTAAAGTGACGTTTAAAAAAGAATATTAATGTAATAAAGATAGCAAATCCGAACATAATAAATGCTTCTTCTCTATTTGAATTAAATTTTAAGACACCTTCAACTAAAAATATTAAACCTATAATAAGATATCCATACTGTAAATATTTCCAAATCGTATTCATTATATTTCGTTTTGTGTAGCTTCTAAATCTCCTGTTATATCTTTAGCTAACCATTTTGTTAAATTTTCTCTCGACTCAAAACCAAAACCATTAATAACTCCTTTAGGAGTTGTTAATCTAAATCCATGTTCTGTAAAAAAATAACCTTCTTTTTGATCCCAAAAAAGTTGATTTGTTTCAAGCTTCGTATTCTCAGAATGATTAACAATTATAACATTTCCTTTTATTTCAGAAATATTTGTTTTACTATAAGACAACGCATAATTTCCGGTAATTGTAGTAGAATCTATCCCTGATTTACTTATAGAAACAATTTCAATTCCTTTTATAAACTCAGTGTAAGGGTGATTTTTTCTATTTGAAAAATCATAAAAAAGTGGTGCTTTTGTTTTTGAAGTTATTCTACCTGAGTCCTTTTTAATATGAAATATATTTTCAGCACTACCAACAGGCAAATTTTTATCCGCTAAAAAGTCTCGTACCTCTTTTTTAGTATTTGTACAAGAAAAAAACATTGCTACTATAAAAATAGTAGCAATGTTATAACATATATTTTTTGAACTCTTATTCATTCAAATTTCTTAAGGAATACGAACTGTTTCATTAATCCAACATCCAACTCTATAAGAACCTCCTGATGCTTTCCCTTTTTGAAAAATTAATTTTTTTGATGGTACATTTTTTCTATAACTAGAAATATATCTACCTGCACCACTACCTGGATCAACTCTTTTTGCTTTTAATGCTTTATTTAAAGCCGCAACATAAACCATTCTTTTTTCAAACTCATCACTACCACAAGAATTTACGCTTTTTTGGTATAAACTTGCAATAAATAAATATGCTTTACCCATATTAGGATTATATTTTAAAGCCTCATAAGCTAATGCTCTTGCTCTACTTCCTCTTGCTCCTTGAGCTTCTCTTAACTTATACTTTGCCTTTTTTAATGGATCAGTTTCTAAATCAAACGCTTTCTTTCTCATTTGAGTCGCACCGCTTTTATCTCCATTTTTACCTAATACTCCTGCTAAAAAATTGTACGCATCTGAAGATTGTGTTGCTTCTGCATAAGCATTTGCTAATTTTTCAAACAAAGGATCAGTTTGACACCCTTTATTATACATTCTCGAAACAGCTCTTTTTAACCAAACACCATCTGTTTTATTAGCTTCAAAATCTCTTGAATAGATTGGTATTAACCTTTCGCAAGTTGCTATTTTAGAAATCATAGCATCTAAACCACCTTCTACTTGACCTAATGACGTAGAATTAACTGTATATGCTTTTAATAATCTCTTTTCTTTAGCACTAATTGTACCTAAAGAATCTTTTTGCTGTAAAGGAGGTATTTTTTTACTATAATCATTTAATTTCTCTCCTACAGATTCCATTACATCATCATAGGTATCAAATACTTTTTGCGGATTTGTATCTTTATTTTTTTCTGTAACTGATTTAAAATATCTGAATATATTTTTAACTCCCATATCTTTAGGAGAAATATCATAAGCCTTCTTTAAAATTTCGAAAACCTCAGCTTCTGTTGCTAATTTATTTTTCAGTAAATATGTAGCATAATCACTATGTGCTTTAGCAGCTCGTTTTTCAGGGAAATTAACTAACCTAGCTTCATAAATTCTTTTTGCTAAAACAGGGTCTTTTGTTTTATCAGCAACTTTAGCTCCATATTTATATATATTAACAGATAGCTTAGGGCAATTAGCTAATAAAAATTCTAAATTCTCTTTAGAAGCTTCATACTTCCCTGAAGTAGCATCTCCTTTAAATAAATTATACTTAATGTTACACTGTTGATCTGCTTGCGCTTTAACACCATTTACGGCTACAAACAAAAATAAACCTGTTAGTAAATACGTAATTTTTCTCATCCTATTTATAAATTTTATTAATCTATTTTTCTTTTATTAAACCAGTTAACATCATTTAAAGACAAACTTAATCTTATATTAAAATAATCTTCTTTAACTAAATTGTCATTACTTGTTCCTTTTTGACCATATTCAAATCCAATATTAACATTAGATAATACTCTTGGTAATGGTAATCCTAAACCAACATTTATGCCAAAGTCTTTAACAGAAGTAAATTCATTATTAGTTTTCACTAATAAACCTGTATTTTCAAAACGCAAACCGGCTCTATAGGTAACTCTATCCCAATAACTTGATATTGAATTAATTTTTGGTATAAAATACCCTCCGATTGCGAACTTACTTGAAGCTTCGTACCTAAAAACCTCACCATTAGATATTAAAGAATTATTTGAGCTTAATGCACTTTGAAATTGCTGATTAACCCCTACATACCATTTATTCTCCTTACCTAAACCTACTCCAAATACACTTTTTAAAGGTATTGTAATATCTCCGTTTACTGACCTATCAAATAATACATCTCTTGGTATTTCTTGACCTGAATTTGAAAAAGATAATGAATACATTTTTTCATTACCTCTTGCAGACAAATCACTTTTTAAAACTAATGATGCTCCAGTATGAAATTGCAGTTTATTTTTAAGTTCTTTTTTATATTGAGCCCCTATTTTAAATTGTCCTCCTCTAACATTAAGGATCTCTTCATGTCTCGTCGCTAAAGCTACATTACTTACTTGATTTAAAACACTATTATCAATATTTCCAAAAATAAAACTAGTTTCAACACCTACAGAAAAGTTTTTAATTGGATAAATTCCAAAACTTGCATATATTTTATTAGTCCCACCTTCTCCTTTAAATAAAGTTTGATTATTAACATCTGCATTACCTAATAAAGAGTAACCTACTGAAGAAAATGGTTGTAAACCTACAGACAAACCTGCTTTTTTCCCTATAGGAAACCCTAAGGCAATGTATCTTAAGTTTGTAGATTTTCCAGACTGTGAAGAACTACCCTCATTAATAGTTAAAAAACTTAAACTACCTCCAATACTGTATGTAGCTGCTTTTAAATCAGCATTAGATGCTGGATTCGTAAAATTTAAATGGTGCGTATCTTTTAAAGCAACACCAATACCTCCCATAGAAGCTTGTTCAACAGTTACAGCTTCAAAATTCTCTCCGATTCCGAAGTATGAGTATGGAGATGCACTGTTTCTTTGTGCAGATATTGTTATTGTGCTTAATACTAGTAATCCTAATAAAATCCTCTTAATCATTTGCTAAATTGTATATCAAAATAGTATGTAATCCTTCCAAAACAAAATTTGGATGGGCAAATATGCCACTTTTTAATT
>CAZCHR010000032.1:0-18233 GCA_964498665.1 uncultured Tenacibaculum sp.
CTAACAGGCGGAATAATAGCAATTACATCATGCTCTTTAATAATGGTTTGGTCGGTTGCATAACTTTCGTTAATAGCTACTGCGTAATTACTCATTTTATGTAGTTGAGCATGTTTAGCTATTATTTCTTTAAAATTAAGAACATTACAATTAGCTGGAAGTTCTATTTCTAAAGAAGAACTTCCAACTAAATCTGTAGCAATACCAAAAAGTAGTATAGTTGTTTTCACACAAGTATTTTTTTGA
The DNA here is from genome assembly GCA_964498665.1 of uncultured Tenacibaculum sp. Lineage (GTDB taxonomy): Bacteria > Bacteroidota > Bacteroidia > Flavobacteriales > Flavobacteriaceae > Polaribacter. The sequence goes on from CAZCHR010000032.1 coordinate 247, forward strand.
ATAATTTCACAAAGAGAAATTTATAATTCGAAATTACAACTTAATTCCGAATAGAACTCTGTTTTCATTTTTACCATTAAAGTTAGAACGAGCAAAATCAACACGTAAAAAACGCCATTTACCAAAACCAATATTATCAAGTCCAACTGCAAATTCAGAATAAGGTTTGTTTTCTGCTGTGAATAATGCTTTTGCGCCAGTTATCAAATGAAAGTTTAATTTATTTAGTAACGGAACTTTACTTAATAAAGCGCCTTTAAAATTATATTCACCATGCAACTCTCCATATTTATCATTCGTACTTAATTGGTAGTATGGTAACATGTAAAAGTTATCTAAATAATTGTTTTTAGGAGCAACTAAGAGTCTATTTCCATTAAAATGAGCATAATCTATAAACGGAATATCTTTCTTTTCAAAAAAGAGACCTCCTTTAGTTTTGTATTTAAAATTACCCCAGTTCCCTAAAGAAATCCTCTGTGTTAATTGAGCAAACGCAACATCTGAGTTCCAAGCTGCTTTTTCTGAACCAAAGTTTTTTTGATATCCAACATAAAGAGATGGGTATTTATTGCTTGATACATTATATTTTCCGTCAGGATAAGACATGTATTTTTGACCAAATTGTATGTTTGCACCAATATTAAACGTCCACATTTTATGAGGAGTGAAAGAAGAAATGAAGTTATTAGGTTCTAACGGATTGTTAGAAGTATATTCAATTCCTTTTTTAGGAAACATTACATAATCAGTCGTGTTAAATAAAGGTTTTCTATTGGCAAATTCTAATGAAGAGTTCATACGAATTCCATTTGAAACTTCTCTTGAAAAAGAAACTTTAGCAAAAGTTTTTTCATAAATTTTCATGTAGTTTCTTTCGTAATGTATTGAGCTAATTGTATTCCAAAATTTAGAAATAGGTTGTTTAGCATTAAACTGCGCAACTGTTTTTCCTCCAGAAATATTTAAAATAGGTCTTGTAATATTATTCCATTTATAATAAAAATAACCAGTAGGTCGTATTACTTTTTCTGAAAGTCCATAATTTACATTCGCACCGAAACCAAAATTCTTCCCTTTTTTGTTTTTTCTCTTAAAATAGTTTATTCCAACAGAACTATTCCAACCTTGAACCGTATTAAAATTTAAGTTTTCGATAGGGGATGAAAAACCAATACGCCACTTGTTATAAGTGTCATTATAAGAATATCCTGATAATACATCTAAGATTCTAAACTTATTTCTTTTATTATCAATAGAATCTAAATATTTCTTTGATTTTCTGATGGTTTTTATACTGTCTTTTAATTTGTAATCAGAAACTTCTTCGGATGTTAAATTCATCGGACGAATTTTATTCCAATACACAGAATCTTTTTTAGTTGCATTTTCAGCAAAAGATAATATCTCGTTACCAAATGATTCTTTGGTGAAATTAGGTGTAAAGTTATAATTAGAATAAGCAGCTGAAAAACGTCCGTTAAAATTAAAACCAAACATACCTGCTTTAAAATCTATTGTTTGTGTAACAGGCACCCACGCTTTATTTTTTGTAGCGTAATTATAGTTTTGTTTAATGTGTAAAGAATCTATCATTGGCATACTAACTTGGTTACCAGTAATAACAACATCGGTACCGTAAATTGCCCAAACATCTTCAATAATATAAATATATCCGCTAAAAACTCGATCGTTTTTTCTTTTAGGAAGTAGTTGAATTTTATTAATTAAATTTCCGTTTTTATCATAAAAAGTCCCTGCTAATTTATAGTTATAGTAACTAAAAGCACTATTAGCAATTGGTGAAATCATTTGAGCATCTGCCAAGTTAAAAGAGTTTTCATAAAAGTTAAAATTAACTTGATCAGCTTGATTAAAGCTAATTCCGTTATCACGTCCCGATACTTTTGATGCAATAATATGTTCTTTGAATTTTTTAGGGTTTTTCTGAAATGAAATCTTAGAAATAGTTTCAGATAGATAAAAAATACCTGTACGTGTAGAATCTAATCCACCTCCCATGTCACCAACTTCTTGTCCTAAAAATTTCTTTGGCAAGTCCTTAACCTTGTATAAACCACGTGAATAAAAATCAGCTTTGTATTTACCAAATTTATTAGTGTTCTTAGTTTTATTAGCAATAGCACTTCTAATAATTTTATTTGCAGGGTTTTCTTTTGAAGAAATCAAAACTTCATCTAAAGTAACTTCTTCCTCATTTAATTTTACATCTAAAGTATACGGAAAAGAAGTAATTGTAACTGTTTTTTTAATTGCTTTAAATCCTAAAATTTGATATACAATTGTATGTTTTCCTTTCTTTTTTATAGGTAGTTCATAATCTCCATTATCATTAGTTGTAGTACCTGCAATAGTATTTGCGAGGTAAACACTTACAAACGATAAAGGCTTGTTTTTTTGTGTAGTTACTTTTCCTCTTATTTGAGAAAAAGAAATAGTAGTAATTAATAAAAAGTAAAAAGTAATTATTTTTTTCATAGTCTGTTAGATTTTCATGGGCGCAAACATAAACGATGAAGTTTAAGTCTTATGTTTAAAAGTTGTTAAAATAATAAGAATGAATTCTTAAAAAAGACTCACAAAAAGAATAAAAGGTTGCCTAGAAATTTAATTCCCGCCTTTCTTTTTTTTCTTTTTACTAAATAAACCACCTAAAACATCTGTAACCTTTTTAACAGTTTTTTCTGTTTTATTACTTTTACTACTAGTGCTATCTTTCTTTTTACTACCCAATAAACTACCTAAAGCATTGTTAATTAGCTTGTCTTTTTGTTTTTTAACTAAGCTTTGAGTTAGTTTTGTTACTGAAGATGATAAATCTGTTGTAATACTTGGTTTTGTCATACTACCTTTTAAATTAGCAGTTACAGGTACTGTAATGTTTTGGTCTTTTGCACTTAGTTTAGATAGTAACGCTTCAGCTTCGCTACCTAAATATTTAGCAGGCACATCAAGTGTTACATTGTAGTTCATTGTTTTATCAAAACCATGACTTCCGCCAACTTTAACTCCAATATCCTTATATTTTAAATTAAATGGTTTTACAGCTACTTTTCCATCTTTAAAAGAAAGATGAGTTTTTATATCTGATAAGTCTAATTTTTTTAAATCTATAAAAGATAGTTTATCATCAAGTAAACTTAAAGCTTTGGTTTTTTTAGGATCTATCTTTGTTGATAACAATTCTGCTAATGCTTTACCAGATATAGAAGCTAAAACTGGAGTGAAATCTTTGTTTAAGAAACCAGATAAATTAATGTCTGAGTTTAATTTTCCGTTCATAGAACTTGCAATCGGGCTTAAAGATTGTAAAAGCTCTAAACTGGTAAAAGACTGCCCGATATCAAATGATTTAATACCCAAGTTCATATTAAAAGCAGGAGTTTTTTTCTGAGTATTTATTTCACCATTTAAAGCTATTTGTCCGTTAAAAATATTGGCATTAACATTTTTTAAAGTAGCCTTTTCGTCTTTTAGGTATAAAATACCTTTTACATTTTTTAAAGTTAAATTATCATAGTAAACAGTTTTTGCGTCGGCTAAAATTTTACAATCTAAAAATGCAGGAATTTTTAATGATTCAACATCTTGTTCGTCTTTAATAGGTTCTTTTTTTTCTGATGTATTTTCTTGCATAAAATCACTTACGTGAAAGTTGTTCGATTGCGCACTAAAACTTCCTTTTAATTTTTTATTAGAAAGTAAAAAACCTAGTAAGTTGTCAATTCTTCCTGTGGCTTTAATATCCGACTTACCTGATAAAGCATCAAACTTAGTAAGCTTAATTGTAGACGGAGTAAAGTTTATTTTTGTATTGTTTATCGTAAGCGGATTTACAATGTCTTTTGATGAAAAAACAAAATCACTAACTTCAATATGTCCGTTATTTTTTATTCTACTAACTATGTTTTTTTGAATAGCTTTTATATCAAATTGTGTATGCAAATTAGCTTTTAAAATCCCACTTAATTCGTTTTTTAATTCAACAGGATATGCCTTATTGATATTACCTAAATTTAATACACCATTTATTTTTGCATTAACACTTGGGTTTTTGGTTAAGTTATAAACACTTCCGTTACCAGAAAAAATATCTTCATCTATTTTAAAAGATAATCCATTAATAGTAACGAATGTTTTGTCAATATTTCCAGTAGTGTTTTTTAGTTGAGCATCAATATTAATATTACGAACACTTTTTGGTAAATCAGGATATTTAAATGAAGCATTATTTGATTTAATAACTATATCTAAAAGAGGAATAGTTGTGCTTGTAACTTTACCTTTTACACTTCCTATTACACTAAAATCACCTGATGTTTGTACATTTTCGATACTCTTTGTAAAGGTTTCAGGAATTAAACCTAAAAAGTTTTTAAAGTCAGAAGAAGGGGTTTTAAAACTAAGATCAATATCTTGATTATTGTCGTTTATTTGAACAAAACCATTAAAAATTAACGGAAGTTTATTGAGTTTTGCTTCATTTTTTAAAAAAGAAAACTTTTTAGCTACCAAATCCATCCCTAAAATAGCATCTAGTGATACTTTTTGATTTTTTGCATACGAAGTACCATCCATTAAAATAGAAACCAAAGTTGATGTTTTTGTATTTAATTCAGTTTCTTTTTGAGAAAAATCTCCACTACCAGAATGATTAAACTCAGACAATTCAAGATTTAACTTTCCTTTCTTATCAATGTATTTTATGTTTGTATTGTTAATTTCGTAAGAATTGATTGAAAGTCCAAAATCTGATGGAGTTTCATCAGTCGCTTCAGTTTTTACATCTGAAGGTTTTGCAATATCATAATTAGCAATACCTATTTCATTAACTAAAACATTTAAATCGGCATTATTGATTTCAAAAGAATGGATGCTTAATCTATCAGTTGAATTTTTAAATAACTCAGTTAATTTTAGTTCTAAACTAACATCTTTAGCGAAAAACAAAGTGTCACCTTTAAAAGGTTTGCCATTAATTACAGATACGTTTTCAAGTTGTAAAGAAGCATTCGGGAAATCTCTAAGTAAACTTAAATTAGCATCAGAAAAATCTAATTGAGCAGTAATATTATTATTAACAGTTTTTTTAACGAGTGTAATTATTTTGTCTTGAAATAAAAACGGAGCTAAAGCTAATAAGATTAATAATGTAACCACTACAGTAATTGCTATTTTATAAATCTTTTTCATGGTAACTGATTTGTGTTTAGTATTGTAACGTACAAAGTTCAGGAATTATTTGTTAAGAAATAGTGAATTGTGTAATAAAATAAATATTCCGTAAAATTTTAATTTTATTATTCTTTTAAAGAATAAAAACATCTTATGATGAAAAATGTATATTTGTAAGTTAAAACAAACAATAACGAACCTATGAGTAACTCTAGAAAGAGGCGAGAAGCTTTATTATATCACGCAAAACCAAAGCCAGGGAAAATAGCAGTAGTACCTACAAAAAAATATGCAACACAACATGATTTATCATTAGCATATTCACCAGGAGTTGCAGAACCTTGTTTAGAAATAGCAAAAGATAAAAACAATGTTTATAAATATACAGCAAAAAGTAATTTAGTTGCTGTAATTTCTAACGGAACAGCTGTTTTAGGTTTAGGAGATATAGGTCCAGAAGCATCAAAGCCAGTGATGGAAGGAAAAGGATTATTGTTTAAGATTTTTGCTGATATTGATGTTTTTGATATTGAAGTTGATGCAACAGATGTTGATAAATTCGTAGAAACGGTAAAGGCAATTGCTCCAACTTTTGGAGGAATAAACTTAGAAGATATAAAAGCACCTGAAGCTTTTGAGATAGAACGTCGCTTAAAAGAGGAGTTAGATATTCCTGTAATGCACGACGATCAACATGGAACAGCAATTATTTCTGCAGCAGCATTAAAAAATGCGTTAGAAATTATAAAGAAAAACATTGCGGATGTTCAAATTGTAGTTAACGGAGCAGGAGCAGCAGCAATTTCATGTACACGATTATATTTAGCATTAGGTGCTAAACGTGAAAACATTGTAATGTGCGATAGTAAAGGTGTTATTAGAAATGATAGAGGTAATTTAACATCACAAAAAGCAGAATTTGCAACAGATAAAGATGTAAATACTTTAGAAGAAGCAATGCATAATGCAGATGTTTTTATTGGGCTTTCTAAAGGAAATGTGGTAACACCAGAAATGTTGTTATCAATGGCAAAAGATCCTATTGTTTTTGCGATGGCAAACCCAGAACCAGAAATTGCTTATGATTTAGCTGTAGCAACACGAGATGATATTATTATGGCTACTGGTAGGTCAGATCATTCAAATCAAGTTAATAATGTATTAGGTTTTCCATTTATTTTTAGAGGAGCTTTAGATGTTAGAGCAACTATAATTAATGAAGAGATGAAAATGGCAGCTGTACATGCTTTAGCAGATTTAGCAAAAAAGTCGGTGCCAGAGCAAGTAAATATTGTATATGATGAAGTAAGTCTTTCTTTTGGTAAAGAATATATTATTCCAAAACCTTTTGATCCAAGATTAATTTACGAAATCCCTCCAGCAATTGCAAAAGCAGCAATGGATTCTGGTGTAGCTCAAGAACCAATAACAGATTGGGATAAATATCGTGAAGAGTTAATGGATCGTTCTGGAACAGGTAGTAAGGAAGTTAGATTGTTACATAACAGAGCTAAGAAAGATCCTAAGCGAGTTGTGTTTGCAGAAGCAGATCATTTAGATGTGTTAAAAGCAGCTCAGAGAGTTTATGAAGAAAAAATAGGGATACCTATTTTATTAGGGAAAAAAGAAATTATTTTAGAATTAAAAGAGGAATTAGGTTTTAATGCGGATGTATTAATTATAGATCCTAAAACCCCTGAAGAAAAAGAAAGAAGAACTCGATTTGCACAAACCTTTTGGGAATCTAGAAGGAGAAAAGGAATTACATTACTAGAGGCGCAAAAATGGATGCGAGAGCGTAACTATTTTGCAGCGATGATGGTAAATACAGGAGAAGCAGATGCTTTAATAACTGGGTATTCAAGACCTTATCCATCAGTTGTGAAGCCGATATTAGAGTTAATTGAAAAAGACAAAGGAGTTACTCGAGTTGCAGCAACAAATATGATGTTGACAAAACAAGGACCAATGTTTTTAGCAGATACAACGATTAATATTAATCCTACCGCTAAAGATTTAGCGAAAATATCTCAGTTAACATCATCGTTAGCAAAAATGTTTGGTATGACACCGCATATAGCAATGTTAGGTTTTTCAAATTTTGGTTCATCAAAATCTGAGAGCTCAACAAAAATTAGAGAGGCAGTTTCGTACATTCATCGTCATTTTCCAAATGTAATTGTCGATGGAGAGCTACAAGCAGATTTTGCTTTAAATCCAGAATTGTTAGCTAAAGAGTTTCCATTTTCTAAATTAAACGGAAAAAGAGCAAATATTTTAATATTCCCTAATTTAGAATCAGCGAATATTACTTATAAATTAATGAAACAAGTTGATGGAGTAGAATCTATTGGACCAATTTTATTAGGAATGAGTAAACCAGTTCATATTTTACAATTAGGAGCAAGTGTTGATGAAATGGTAAATATGGCAGCTGTATCGGTTGTTGATGCTCAAAATAAAGCAAGAAAAGCAAAAAATAAATAATGTTTTTTAAGCCTTTTAATCAAGGTTTTTGAAAACAAATATTTTGTCTACTTTAGACGAACGTAAAATCAATTAAATGATAACACAAATAAAGGGAAAACTTGTAGAGAAAAATCCAACCTATGCCGTAGTAGATTGTAATGGTGTTGGGTATTTGATGCATATCTCTTTAAATACATATTCAGCTTTACCAAATGATGAAAACGTATTGTTATATACTCATTTATCTGTTAGAGAAGATGCGCACACTTTGTTTGGTTTTGCAAATAAAATTGAGCGAGAAGTTTTTAGGTTGTTAACTTCAGTATCAGGAGTTGGACCAAGTACGGCTCGAACAATGTTATCATCAATGACTTCTAAAGAAATACAACAGGCTATAGCTTCAGAAGATGTAAAATTAATTCAATCGGTTAAAGGTATTGGGGCAAAAACAGCTCAAAGAGTTATTGTCGATTTAAAAGACAAGATACTTAAAACCTTTGATTTAGATGAAGTTTCGGTTGTGCAAAACAATACAAATAAAGAAGAAGCGTTATCTGCTTTAGAAGTACTTGGTTTTGCTCGTAAACAAGCAGATAAAGTAATAGGGAATATATTAAAAGAAACACCTGAAGCTAGTGTAGAAAAGCTGATAAAACAGGCGTTGAAAAACTTATAAATAAAGTTGGGAAAAACAGTTACGAATAAATTGTTAACAACACTTGCTATCTTGGTAAGTGTTGTTTCATTTTCACAAAGTGGGCAAACTAATACAACAAATAATGTAAAAAATGATACAATTGTACCTCTTAAGTATAATTTTAAGAGCTATCAAAACGGAAGTCTTTTTTTACAAAACCCAACACAGCAAGTTGTAACTTATGATAAAGCGTTAAATAAGTTTGTAATTGTAGAAAAAATAGGTGACTACTATATTGGTACTCCAATTTTTATGACTCCTGAAGAGTATGATAAGTATCGATTAAAAAACGATTTAAAAGGATATTTTAAAGAAAAAGTAGACGCTTCTAACCCTAAGAAAAAAGGAAATAGAAAAGGGAAGAGAAATTTATTACCTAAGTATTATGTGAACTCTAAATTTTTCGAATCAGTTTTTGGAGGTAACACAGTTGAGGTAATTCCCTCAGGACAAGTAAATATAAAATTAGGAGGAATTTATCAGAAAAATGAGAACCCTCAAATTTCAATAGAAAATCAAAGTAGTTTTACTTTTGATTTCGATCAACAAATAAGTGCTAGCCTACAAGCAAAAGTAGGAAAGCGTTTAAAAGTAACAGCAAACTACGATACACAATCAACTTTTGATTTTCAAAATATCATTAAATTAGAGTATGCACCTACCGAAGATGATATTATTAGAAACATAGAAGCAGGTAATGTTAGTATGCCAATTAAAAACTCTTTAATTAACGGAGCACAATCTTTATTTGGTGTAAAAACAGAACTTCAATTCGGAAAAACATATGTAACCGCAGCTTTTTCCCAACAAAATTCTCAATCTAAAACTGTAGTAGCAGAAGGAGGCGCAACTATTGAACCTTTTGAATTAAAAGCATCCGATTATGATAATGATCGACACTTTTTCTTATCGCAATATTTTAGAGAAAATTATAAAGAAGCATTAACGAACTACCCATTAATTAGTAGCCCAATAAATATTACTAGAGTTGAGGTATGGGTAACAAACAGAAATCAAAATGTTACTGATTACAGAAGTATTGTAGCACTTGCCGATTTAGGAGAATCTAAAGATGATAATGAGGTAAACCCTACACAAATAATAACTGCTGGTACAACTGTTACAGCAGCAGGTAAAAATATACCTTATAATGGCGTTAATAATTTAAATACTTTATTAAATACGACAGTAGGAGGTATTAGAGATGTAGCTTCTGTTGATGCAGCTATTGGAACAGTTGTTCCTCCTCAGCAAGGTTTTAATTATTCATATTTACAGAATGCACGTAAATTACAAGCAAACGAATTTACATTACATCCACAATTAGGATTTATTTCTTTAAATAGGAGATTGAATGATGGAGAAGTTTTAGCAGTTTCCTATCAATATACTGTTGTTGGAGCATCGAATCAAGAAACTGTATTTAAAGTAGGTGAATTTTCAAATGATGGAGTTGTAGCGCCAGCTAATTTAGTTGTAAAGCTATTACGTAGTGAAATATTAAATACTGTACGACCAAATACAACGACACCAACATATCTAGGAGATCCTTTTCCAACATGGCGTTTAATGATGAAAAATGTATATGCATTAGGTGCTTTCCCTTTACAGCGTGAAGGTTTTCGGTTTGAGTTACTGTATCGAGATGATCAAACAGGAACGTTACAAAATACATTACAGAATGCAACCACACCAGGTATTACAGATAAACCATTATTACGCGTTTTAAACTTAGATAAATTAGATCAAAGTGAATACGCAGTGCCAAATGGTGATGGTTTTTTTGATTACGTAGATGGTGTTACTGTAAATTCTCAAAGAGGTTATGTATTATTCCCAGAACCAGAACCTTTTGGAGCGGATCTTAAAAGTCAATTAAATGTTACAGATCAAGGTAAATATGTATTCGAGGAGTTATACTTAACGACCAAGATTCAAGCAAAAAATGAATATCAAAATTTAGATAAATTCTTCTTAAAAGGGTATTTTAAATCTGAAACTAGTATAGGTATTTCTTTAGGAGCATTTAATGTGCCTAGAGGTTCAGTTCGTGTTAGTGCTGGAGGAAGGCAATTAGTAGAAGGTGTAGATTATGTTGTCGATTACCAATTAGGTCGTGTACAAGTTTTAGATCCAGGTTTAGAAGCTTCAGGAGTTCCAATTAACGCGACAGTAGAGAACAATACTTTTTTTAATCAACAAAGAAAAACATTTATAGGTGTTGATGTTGAACATCGTTTTTCTGATGAATTTATATTAGGTGGTACTTTTTTAAATGTAAGTGAAAAACCAATTACACCAAAAGTAAATTTCGGAGGAGAGCCTATAGATAATGTAATGTTAGGTTTAAATTTAGATTATTCTTCAGAAGTTCCTTATTTAACAAAATTGGCAAATAAATTACCATTTGTTGAAACGGACGCTCCGTCTAATGTTTCAGTAAGAGCAGATATGGCGTATTTATTACCAGGATCTCCAAGCGGAATTAATGTAGATGGTACAGCAACATCTTATTTAGATGATTTTGAAGCATCACAAATACCTATAAACTTAAATTCACCACAGCAATGGTTTTTAGCAAGTACACCAGAATCACAAGGATTTAACGGAGGTACTTTTGATCTTTCTAACAATTACAAAAGAGGTAAAATAGCATGGTATAATGTAGATCAACTTTTTTATGGTACAGGAAATAGACCTAGTAATATTGATGAAAACGAATTATCTAGAAACGAAGTGCGTCAAATACGTTATAACGAATTATTTCCTAATACCGATTTAGATATAACACAACAAAATCTAGTTCGTACTTTAGATTTAGCTTACTATCCATCAGAAAAAGGGCCGTATAATTATAATCAAAATGCAAATTCTGTAACTCCAGAAGAGCGTTGGGGAGGTATTATGCGTTCATTAACTACTAATAATTTTGAGCAAGCAAACGTAGAATATATTCAGTTTTGGGTAATGGATCCTTATGAAAATTATTCAATAACATCTGAAGAGGGTTTACCAGCTGGTATAACACCTCAAGATCCAAATAACCAAGTAGGGAAATTATTTATTAATTTAGGTAACATTTCTGAGGATATTTTAAAAGATGGAAGAAAACAATATGAAAACGGTTTACCTATTGATGGTAACAAAATAGATGGAACTAATGTTAATGAAACAACTTGGGGTAATGTACCAATTAATCCATCAATACTATATGCTTTTGATGCAAGTAATGAAGCAAGAACAAATCAAGATGTTGGTTTAGATGGAATGACAGATGAAGAAGAAAGAGCAAAGTATCCTGCTTTTGCATCTTTAGCTGATCCAGCTGGTGATAATTTTCAATACTTTAGAGGTGGAGCGATAGAAGCTTCTAATCCGTCAATATTATCTAGATATAAAAATTTTAACGGTACACAAGGTAATTCACCAACTGCAAGTCAATCAAACGAAGCTTTTCCTACTTCATCAACAACATACCCAGATGTTGAAGATATTAATAAGGATCAAACAATGAATGCTGTAAGTAGTTATTTTGAATATGAGGTTTCGTTTAAAAAATCTGATTTAGTATTAGGTCAAAATCATATAGTTGATGTAAAGAACACTCCAGTAACATTATCAAATGGAGAGACTAAAAGTACAACTTGGTATCAGTTTAGAATTCCTGTAAGAAACGTAGATCCTAGTCAGAGAATTAACGGAATTACAGATTTTAACAGTATTCGTTTTATAAGAATGTTTTTAACAGAATTTAAAATGCCAGTTGTTTTACGTTTTGGAGAATTAGAATTGGTTCGTGGAGATTGGAGACGTTATACAAAAGTATTACCAAGTACAACAACTCCAGCAAATTTGAGTACAAGCGAATTAAATAAGTTTGAAGTAGGAGTTGTAAGCATTGAGCAAAATCAGGATAAATATGAATTACCTCCTGGAATTCAAAGAGAACAATTACAAGGAACAAATAGAATTCAACGTCAAAACGAACAATCAGTTACGTTAAAAGTTACTGATCTACCAGCTGATAATATAAGAACTATTTATAAAAACATTAGTATTGATATGCGTAGATATAAAAAACTGCGTATGTTTTTACATGCCGAAGATCCAGATTCAAATAGTAACGTTATTCAAGGTGATGATTCTAATACAGTTGCGATTATTCGTTTAGGTACAGATTTAAATGATAACTATTACGAAATTCATAAACCATTAGTTTATAGTAAACGAGAGCTAAATGAAACCCCAGATGCAAATAAAATTTGGCCAGAAGCTAATGAGTTAGAAGTGCCACTTGAAGAACTAGCAAATTTAAAAATAGAAAGACCTGATGGATTTAGTTTTTCAGATGTATTTGATGGGTTAACTAGAAATGATTTAAAAATATTTGTTAGAGGAAATCCTACTTTAGCTCAGGTTAATACCGTTATGTTAGGAGTAAAAAATAACTCTAATGTAAACAAATCAATAGAGGTTTGGTTTAATGAGTTACGTGCTGTAGGTTTTGATAATAAAGGAGGATGGGCAGCTGTATTAAATGCAGATGCAAATCTTGCTGACGTTATGGATGTTTCTTTAGCAGGTAGAATGTCTACTATTGGTTTTGGTAGTGTTGAAGATCGTGTACAACAAAGAAGTATTGAAGAAATAAAACAATACAGTGTTGCTACAAATGTACAATTAGGTAAAATGATGCCAAAAAAATGGGGGCTACAGGTTCCTATGAGTTATAGTTATGGAGAAGAATTTAGAGATCCTAAATATGACCCGCAATTTCAAGATGTAGAATTAAAAGATGCTTTAGATAAAAACCCTAATAGTAAGAACGCTCAAGATTATACACGTAGAAAAAGTATTAGTTTTATTAACGTTAAAAAGAATAGAAATCCTGAGAGTAAGAAAAAACCAAAATTTTATGATGTAGAAAACTTTTCAGTTTCTTATGCTCATAGTGAAGAATTTCATAAAGATTATAATATTCAAAAATATGTGAATAAAAATGTATCGGCAGGAGCCAGTTATAATTTTAATTTTAAACCATATATTATTGAGCCTTTTAAAAACTCTAAAAAGTTAAAAAATAAATATTTAAAGTTTATAAGAGATTTAAATATAAATCCAGTTCCAAAAACTATTGCTATTAATTCAAAGATTAATAGAAACTTTAATTCACAATTATCAAGAAATCTTATCGATTTACCAGTAGCTCAACCAGAGTTAACCCAAAGAAGATTCTTGTTTAACTGGGATTATACAATTGGTTTTGATTTAACAAAATCATTACAATTAAATTTTAATGCAACTAATAATAATATTTATGATGGTTTTGGACAAGATGAAGATTTAGAAGTCTATGATAAATTTTTTACCACAGGTAGACCAGATAACTATCATCAGAAATTAAATGCTACTTATAAGTTACCATTAAATAAATTACCGTTTTTAAGTTTTATTACTTCTGATTATGCTTATACAGCAGATTTTGATTGGAAAGCAGGTTCACAAAGTATCATTACTGAAACTGACCCAGTAACAAATACTACTTCAACTTTAAACTTTCAAGAAGTAGTCGGTAATATGATTCAAAATGCTAACACACATAATTTAAATACAAATATTAATTTTGGTCGTTTTTATAAGACGTTAAAACTTGATAAGTTATTACTAAAAGGAACAAGAAAAAAACCTACTAAAAAAGGGACAGTTGCTCTTGATGCTAAAAATTCAATACAGAAAGCTAAGCTTAAAAAGAATGCTTCGATTGGTCATAAGGTAATGAAAGGTTTTTACGATGTGTTAACATCAGTAAAAAGAGCAAAAATAAGCTATACTCAAAATAACGGAACACTATTACAGGGTTATAGACCTTCTGTAGGTTTTTTAGGTAGAAATAGTTTTAATGGTAGTACGGCTCCTTCATTAGGTTTTGTGTTTGGTAGCCAAACAGATATTTTAAATAGAGCTATAGAAAATGGTTGGTTGGTTACAAGAGATGCAAATGAGAAATATTATAGCAAAAACTATGATAAAACTAATTATAAAAAAATAGATTATAATATTTCTGTAAAACCGTTTAAAAGTTTAACTATAAATTTAATAGGAAACAGAATTAAAACAAGTACATTAAATCAACAATTAGATGTAATTTCTGATGGAAATGGAGGGTATCATCAAGATCCAAATATTCAGCCTTTTGAAACTGGTAATTATAGTATAAGTCATTTTATGTTAGGTACTATTTTTACAGATAATGAAACTTTATATCAAAATTTCTTAGATTCTAGAGAATCTATTTCTGGAAGAATAGCTAATGAGCAAGGAATTACTATTAATGATTCTAACCCAAATAATAATAATCCAGGATTTAAAACATCAGGACAACAGGTAATGTTACCAGCTTTTATTGCTGCATATTCAGGAAATAATCCTAATTCGGTAAGTACAGGCATTTTTAAGAATATTCCAATACCAAATTGGACATTACGTTACAATGGGTTGATGAAATATAAATGGTTTAAAAAGAATTTTTCATCATTTACATTATCACATGGTTATAAATCATCATATACAATAGGTAATTACAATAATAACCTACAATATAAAGGTAGTGTAGATACTAATTTACCTATTTCTGCTTCTAACCCACCATTAACAAATACTTCTGGGAATTATCAATCTAAACTATTAATTTCGTCAGCTACTTTAATAGATGAGTTTTCGCCATTAATGAAAGTTGATTTTAGAATGAAGAATTCATTTTCTTTTAAAGGAGAAATAAGAAGAGATAGAAGTTTAACACTTAACTTTAATAACAATACTTTAACCGATGTTAAAGGAACAGAATACGTTATTGGGTTTGGATATAAGATAAGAGATGTTAAATTTGTAACACGATTTACAGGAAAGAAAGAAACATTAAAAGGAGATATTAATTTAAGAGCAGATATATCACTAAGAGATAATTTAACATTAATACGAAGTGTTGATGAACAAAATAGTCAAATAACAGGGGGTGAAAGATTATTCGGATTAAAATTTATAGCCGATTATAATTTAAGTAGCAATTTAACAGCATCATTTTATTATAACCATCAAACGTTTGAATATGCAGTTTCTACTACTTTTCCAAGACAATCAATTAATGCAGGTATTAATCTAATATATAATTTAGGAAATTAAAACAACAAACAATACAAAATAACAATACAATGAACATTCCATCAGAATTAAAATACACTAAAGACCACGAATGGGTAAAAATTGAAGAAGGTGTAGCTACAATTGGTATTACAGATTTTGCACAAGGAGAATTAGGCGATATCGTTTATGTTGATGTAGACACTTTAGATGATACATTAGATATTGAAGAGGTATTTGGTTCGGTAGAAGCTGTTAAAACAGTTTCTGATCTTTTTATGCCATTATCTGGTGAAGTTATTGAGTTTAATGAAGCTTTAGAAGACGAACCAGAATTAGTTAATACTGCGCCATATGAAGCAGGATGGATGATAAAGGTTAAACTTACAGATGATTCTCAAATATCAGATTTATTAAGTGCTGAAGCTTATCAAGAACTTATTAAAGGATAATTTAAATTTAAACATAATAGCAATACTTTTAACCATAGGTATTGCTATTATCAGTTTAATTAAAATAGAAGAGCAACCAATTCAATTTAATGGATTGGATAAAATACAACATGCATTTGCTTATTTTATTTTAACTTTTACATGGCTATTAGCCTTAAGAGCATCAAAAATTAAATCGATATATGTGCTTGCTATTTGCTTTATTTTCGGCATACTTATTGAAGCTCTTCAAGTTACAATATCATATCGTACAGGAGAGTTTTTTGATATTGTTGCAAATACGACGGGTATTTTAATAGCTTACATATTTTACGTTTCTTTTTTTAAGAAAAATGTAGCTATTTAAACAATTAGCTTGTATAAGTTGAAATAAATTAATTAAATTAGCGAACTATTAAAAAACAATTAGGATGGAAATTAAGAAAAATCCAAAATCAAACTTAGAGAATTATAGTAAATTGTTTATGCAGTTAGGTTTGGTTTTAGCTTTATTTGTAACATATGTTGCAATTGAAAATAAAACATACGATAAAGATTATGGTGAATTTGGGGATGCTAATATGGCTTCTGATATTGATGAAGAAACTATTGAACTTCAAATAGAGCCACCAAAGCCAAAACCAAATACACCACCACCACCAGCTCCAGAAAAAATCGAGGTTGTAGAAGATGAAAAAGAAGTTGAAGAAACAATTATCGAGTCTACTGAAACTGACGAATCTGAAGCGGTTGAGGTTGAAGAGATAGAAGAGGTTGAAGAAGAAGAAGAAGTTGTAGAAGATGTTCCTTTTGCTATTATAGAAGAAGTACCTGTTTTTCCTGGTTGTAAAGGAACTAAAGCGCAGAAAAAAGCTTGTTTAAATAAAAAGTTAACTAAACACGTTCAACGTTATTTTGATTCTGAATTAGCAAATGAATTAGGTTTAGCTCCTGGTAAAAAAAGAATTTATGTTCAATTCAAAATTGACAAGGATGGTTCAATTACAAGTATAAATGCGAGAGCACCTCACCCTAGGTTAAAAAAGGAAGCTATGAGAGTAGCAAGAAAAATCCCTAAAATGAAACCAGGTAGACAAAGAGGTAGACCAGTAAGAGTTGGTTATACACTACCTATTACTTTTAATGTAGAGTAAAATTATATCATAAATATATAAAAAAAAGCAATCCAATATTGGATTGCTTTTTTTATTGGCACACTTATTGTTTTTAACATAATATTAACTTAAAAATTTAATACTATGAAAACATTAAAAAAACATCCAAGAAAACAATTAGAAAAATTTTCTTCAATTTTTACTCAATTAGGTTTAGTACTTACTTTATTTATAGTTTTCGTTACTTTAGAGCATGAAATTAAAAAAGAAGTAGCTGTTGTAGATATACCTTATCATTACGATTCTACAGAAACAGTTTTCACTTTCACTCCAGAAACTATAATTAAAAAAGTAGAGAAAGCAGTAATAAAAGTTAAAAGACCTAAGAAAAGAATAGTAAAAACTAGTCTTATAAATCCTCAAGTAGTAAAAAACGATGATTTTGAATCTGTAATAAAAACACCAACTGAAGTTACGCCAGTAGTTAATCAACCTGTAAAAAAAACGAATACAGTTGTTGTTGAAAATAAAGCTCCAATATCGATAAATAATGTGCAAAAAACACCTGTTTTTAAAGGTTGTGAAGGTTTAACAGAGAAAGAAAATAGAATATGTTTTGAAAGGAAAATTAAAAGACATGTACAGCGTTATTTTGATGCTGAATTAGCACAACATGTTGGATTAAATTCAGGTAAATATAGAATTTTAACGCAATTTATAATCGATAAAAATGGAAATGTATCTGACATACAAATTAGAGCTCCACATAAAAGGTTAGAAAAGGAAACAAATAAAGTAGTGAATAAAATACCTCAATTCACTCCTGGTAAACAAAATAATAAAGCTGTAAAAGTAAAATACACATTACCAATTACTTTTAAGGTAGAATAATTTTAAAAACTCAACTATTAAAGTTGAGTTTTTTATTTTTGTTATTATGAA
>CAZCHR010000033.1:0-11419 GCA_964498665.1 uncultured Tenacibaculum sp.
ATTCTATTTTTACTTCCAAACTTAAATCTCCGGAGACCTCCGGAGGTACTAATTTTTTATCTCTCAGCATATTTGCATTGTCGTTCAACGGAATACTTATTTGCTAAGCTCTTTGTCATTAATTGACAGAAGACGCCAAAGAAAAGAGCAAGTAAATCTTAAAACGATAAAACAGTATTTCAATTAGAGAAATTGGAAATGGGAAGTTTAAGCTTCCATGATTTCTAATTGACATACAACTTCCCAATTAGCGTGGCCACGCATTAGTTAATCAAATTTTTAACCAGACCCGGCATTTTGCCGAACAGGAAAGGTATGCCCTAATTGGATGGTTCTATCCGGGTCTTAATCTATTTAAAATGAAAAATTTAAAAACAATTACATTAATATTTTGCGCCGTATTTACTTTAGCAAGTTGTGAGACTGAAGAGATTCAAGAACCAGTTAGCGCTGCTAAAATAAAAACAACAATTAATAAAGTCAGATAATACATATACCTTATTTATCTTTTAAAAAAACTAAGGGAAATACTGGTTTATAAATAATTAATAATAAACTAATACTTGATTATAAAATAAATCCCGATAACTGAATTAAATTTTAGTTATCGGAATTTATTTAACTTATCTTTTTGATAAAAATTCTTCTTTGCTTAAAAGCTTAGTAGGTTTTTTGCCTTCTTTTACTTTTCGCTTTTCAAATTTTGAAATTGCTTTTTTATTAATCTTTTCAAAATCTTCCTGAGCTTTTTTCAGTCTAGTTTCTAAAACTTCTTTGTTTTCTAATTGAGATAAAGAAGGTTTTTCAAATTGATTTGCTATTTCAGCATATAAATCTGAAAGCTTCTCACGTAATTCAGGCTCTGCCTCACCTACATAATTATCACCAGTAGTAACAACTAAAGTTTCTTTTAAAGGCTGTAAAGCTTCTACAACTCTAGTAGCATCTTTTTTAAACTTTTTATCTTCTTTTAAACTATTAGCAGCTTTAATATAGGTATCTACCTTATGAACTAAATAAGCTAAATTTTCCATATCGTCAAACAACTCAATAGTAGTTTTTCTCTGTGCTACTCTATCACTATCGCTAATTTGAGATTTAGGATCATTTTGAACCACAATTGTATTTGTATACTCTTTTTTACCTTTTTTAAGTACAACTTTATATGTTCCTGCCGGAACTCTAGGAGCAGTAAATCCACCACGAGTAAAGTTTTTACCAGCAGCAACCTTAGGATTCTTCTGTCTGAAACCCCAACTAACAACGTTAATTCCTTTTGCTTTACCAGGAGTAAGAGTAATTAATTCTTTATCATTTTGATCTTTGATAGTCAAAGTCATTTTACCGAATGTATGACGTTTCTTTAAGTAATAAATAATTTTAGCAGCAGAACTTGGATTGCTTCCAACAAATTGTAGTTCTGTACTTCCTCCACCAAAGCCACCTTGTTCCTTAATGATACCAGGTTTAGATTTAAAGAAATGAACATTTTTAGATAGCATACTTTGATTAACTTCACGTAAAGGAGAAATATCATCAATAATAATAACTCCACGTCCGTGTGTTCCTAAAACTAAATCGTTTGTTTGCTTTTGTAAATCGATAAAGTGAACCGCAGTAGCTGGCATTTTATTTGTAAACCTTGACCAGTTTTTCCCGCCATCAATAGTAATAAATAAACCAAATTCAGTACCTAAGAATAGTAAATCTTCATTTACATAATCCTCTTGAATATTTCTTGCAAAACCAATAATATCATTAGTAACAATTGATTTCCATGTTTTTCCAAAGTCAGTAGTTTTGTATACATAAGTATTCATATCCCCTGAAGTATGTCCGTCAAACACTGCGTAAGCTGTTCCTTTATTATGAGAACTCGCTTCAATATGATATACCCAAGTGTTTTTTGGTAAACCAGAAATATTAGCAACGGTATTCTCCCAAGATTTTCCTCCGTTTTGAGTTATTTGAACATTTCCATCATCCGTTCCAGCCCAAATTACGTTTTCATCTAAAGGAGATTCTGCAATCGTGAAAATTGTAGTATGTGTCTCAGCTCCTGATTTATCAACAGAAATACCTCCAGATTCTTTATCTTGTTTTGCGGGATCGTTGGTTGTTAAATCTGGAGATATTTTCTTCCAGTTATCTCCCATATCTTCACTTACATGTAAAAATTGACTTCCCATGTAAAAACGATCTGGTTGATTTGTACTTACTGCCATTGGAGCATTCCAGTTAAAACGTAAATCTGCTTCCTCTTTAATAGGTAATGGTTGAATAGTTTTAGTATAATTTTTATCTACATCATATCTCCAAACTTGCTGTGCGCCTTGCATTTCAGAATAGATAATATTTTTAGTTGGATGTTTTAACACTCTAAAACCATCACCAACTCCAACACGTTTCCAGTCTCTTGCCTCAATTCCTCCAGGAGAAGAAGAAGGTCCGTACCAAGAACCATTATCCTGCAAACCACCATAAATATTATAAGGTTCTTGATTATCAACACTGATATGATAAAACTGAGAAAGTGGAAGGTTATCAACCATATCCATAGTTGCTCCTCCATCCCAACTTCTGTAAACACCTCCATCAGTTCCTACGAACATTGCTTCTGGATTCTTAATATCGAAAACAATATCGTGGATATCCGCATGCATTTCTCCAAGACTTTTAAAGGTCTTTCCACCATCTCTAGAGATAGAACCAAATAAACCTCCTTTAGCTAAAATATCTGGATTTGTTGGGTGAACTACCAATCTAGAAAAATAGAACGGACGAACTACTAAACCGAAATCACTGTTTAATAATTTCCAGTTTTTACCAGCATCATCAGATCTATATAAACCTTTATCTTCTTTACTTTCAACAACTGCAAAAATTAATTCAGGTTTTGATGGAGCAATTGCAATAGCAAAACGCCCTAAGTCACCTTTTGGAAATCCATTATGAATTTTATTCCATGTTTTACCAGCATCAGTTGATTTGTATAAAGCACTTCCTGGTCCACCAGAATTAAACCCCCAACCTGTTCTTCTGAATTCCCACATAGAAGCATATAATATGTTAGGATTAGAAGGATCCATAATTAAATCACTAGCTCCTGTCTTTTCGTTGGTATATAAAATTTTATCCCATGTTTTACCGCCATCCATTGTTTTATAAACACCTCTTTCTTCACTATCACTCCAAAGTGCTCCTAAAATAGCAACATATACTTCATTAGGGTTTTTAGGGTTTATTTTGATGCTACTGATTCGCTCTGACTTTTCAAATCCTATTTTTTTCCAGTTAGCACCACCATCTTTTGATTTGTATAAACCATCACCTAGAGATACACTATTACGTGTCCAAATTTCTCCAGTACCAACCCAAACAGTATTGTCAGGATCGCTAGGATCAACTGCAATAGCACCAATAGATTGAGCATATTCATCAAAAATAGGAGTAAAGGTAGCTCCTGCATTTTCTGATTTCCAAACACCACCACCTGCGGCACCTGCATAAATTATTTTTGAATTAGTAGGATGATTTTCAAGATCGATAATTCGACCACTCATTAAAGCAGGACCAATTTCCCTTGCTTTTAAATCTCCGAATAGTTCTTTTCCTTTAAGAACTATTTCTTGTGCATTTATGCTTGTAGATATTGTGAATACACTACAAGCTAAAACTTTAAATAGCTTGTTCATAATAATAAGGAAGTTGTACAGTATTATTTTGGGAATAATACTGTACGTATGTAATTAAGTTTAATTAGTTATATTATTTAATCGCTACTATTTTTTAGTAGGTAAAACAAAAGAAGCTGCATCAACTTCTGGGTTCAATTTAATTTCCTTGAATTCCATAGTTTGAAATGGACTTCCAATACTAAAAGGGAAGTAAATTCCATTAACTTCTTGATAATCACTTAGTGTAGATTTTACTGTTTGACCTTTCATAGGTCCTTGATTTACTGTTGATTCAGTAACAATTGGAACAAAGTTTTCTGTATCAAAGTAGTAATTTGTAACATTTGGTAGTAATTCACCATTAACAAGTACAGGCTTTTTAGTTAATTTAATTTTAAAAGTTTCAGTACCATCTATAGTTTCTTTACCAATTAACTCAACAGTATATCCTTTTTCTTTGTAGTTTAAAAATGGATCTGGAAATTGTTCTAATTCATTCTTTAAGTTTTGTGTAGCTTCATTATCACTTTTTTCAGCTTCCATAGTCATTTGATTTCTTGCCCAAGAAGTTTCTCCATCAAATGCAGACCAAACCATTTTATTTCCTTGTAATTCAATAGAAACAGATTGTTTTCCATCTTTTGTAGATAACATCTCAAAAGGAATCTCCATTCCTTGCATCTTCATATTACCAATCATTTGAACACCTTTTAATTGTTCTAATTTTTCTTTACCACCAATGTTTTCAATGTATTTACTGATAATTTCATCAGCAGTTTGAGCTGTTACTGAAAAAGAAACCGACAATACAACTACAAGTACTAAACTTACTATTTTTTTCATTTTTTAATATTTAAATTTAACAATTATTTAATTAGTTATTAAAAATAGTGATTTGTTACATTTTTTAACTTAAAAAATGTAATCGTTACTTATTTAGTGTTAATATTTTTTTAAGAATATCTTCTAAACCATTAAGTTGAAGTTCATATACTAACCCCATCATTTCACCTAATTTACCATCTGGAAAGCCTTTGTTCTTATACCAAACTAAATAATACTCTGGAATATCTACTAAATAAACACCTTTGTATTTTCCAAAAGGCATTCTCATATTAGCAGTGTCAATTAAAAACTTTTTGTCTGGTTGCATATTTTTTGTGATAAAAATCCCGCTAATGCGGGATTTCATTTTTATTACTTTTCATTTACATAATCCTGTAAATACGAATACTGTTCGGTAAGTTTACCATCAGCTGTAGTCATTTTAGCTCTCTCTAAAATACCTTCTTTATCATTATTATAAAATGATGGAATTACATACTTTAAAAACATTTCTCCAAAACCTTCACTTGCATCTTTCGGTAACTCACAAGGTAAATTATCTACTGCCATTACAGTAATTGCTCCTTCACTCTTATAATCAATCTCAACTTCATTTATTGGATCGTAACCATAAATAGGATCAGCTATTGTTGATGCTTTAATAGTTGATGCAACAGGACCATCTACATCACAAGAAACATCTGCTACTAAATTTATTTTAAAATCTTTTGATTTAGCGTCTTTACGTGTAAACAAATATGGAGCATTATTTCCATAAAAATGACCAGCTATAAAATAATCAGTTACTTTAGCATACGGCATAAAATTACTTTCATAACCACTAGGATCTTTATAAAAAGCATATTTTTCTCCAACTTTTCCATCTATACGCTTATTATATTCCATAACATCTGCCATACAATATACTGGCTCAGTAAATTCTGATGTTAAATATAAAGCGTCACTTATTTGTTTAATATTTAAATGATCTAAAATTTCCTTAGCTCCTTGTGCAACCTTACCTGTACCCGTTAGTAAAATCTTAATATTAGGAATCGTAATTTTATCTAATTCAGCCTTTACTTCATCTAAATCAAGTAAAGTTTCAACTTTTGGCAACTCAAATAAACCGTCTCGTAAGCCTAAAGCTCTAAAACCATTATAAGCACCTACTAAACCTGCATAACGTCCAAAACCTATTAAACGTGCTCCGCTTTGTTTAGTTATCGTTTCATGATCATACATTTCAATATTTCTGTCTAACATTGTTTTTAACAACTTTCTATTATAAGGTTGTTTTTTTATAGTATGAGAAAAATAAAAGTATTTTTTATTTGGTATTAAGTTTTCAACTGGCACTTCTTTTACTCCTAATAAAACATCACAATCAGAAACATCATTTGTTATTTCAAAACCTGCATCTTTATATTCTTGATCAGAAAAAATTCGTATATCAGAACTTTCAACCATTATTTCTGCTTCAGGATACAGTTCTTTAAATTCCTTTAATTTTTCTGGTGAAAAAACAACTCTTCTATCTGGTGGATTCTTACGTTCTTTTATTATTCCGAATTTCATCATCTATTTGTGTAAAATTAAACAATATTCATTGTTTTTGTTGTAAATTACAACAACTTCTGCGAAAATACTTGTTTTAAAGGTATTGCACAAATAGTATTTTTATATATTTGTTCCCCGAAATAAGAAAATTCACTTTATTTCTATACTATATTGACATAATTGGGGACGACTGGTTTTGACAGCGAGATCGGTGATAATGTAAGCATACCGAGGAGTGAGATGACAACTCGTAAAACTTATTTCAACTTTTTAAACGGCGAAGATAACTACGCTTTAGCTGCATAATCTGAATTAACAGTAAGATTAAGCCTCGGTGTACAAGGTACACAAGCTTTATGTCCACGAAAAGCCTTGGTTTACGGCGTTTCATTTTTGGGCATCGTAAAAGTAGACATAGAAAACTTGAAGCTTCGACTTGTTTTCGAAACTAAAGAAGATAAGCTATTAACAGATTGTTCTTAATCAGTTTATAGTCGAAAAATAAGAAAGAACTAAGTATGTAGAAAGCCTTTGAATTGCTTGTTTGGACCCGGGTTCGATTCCCGGCGTCTCCACAAATAAATCCTGTAAGCATTATTTTTACAGGGTTTGTTGTTTTAGATTTAAATTTTAACTATTGCAAAATTTTAGACACTAAATCTTGTTTTGCTTTATCATCATCACCAAACAACCAACGCAACGTATTGTCTTCCCAAATTTCATCGTATTGCGTTTGATTGATAATATCTCTATCAATTGCTAAATCTAATAATTTTCCTGGATAAGAAGATTGTGCATCACTTTCCATTTCTCCTAAAGGATATGGATCATCTAACCCCATAATTACTTGATTAGAACCTTGACGTTCTATCATCAACTTTAAAGAATCAGTATCATGAACAAGTGTATCAAAATAAATATTTGGATGACCAACTGCTTTTCTTGGATGCGTTTTCCCTTCAAATAAATCTGGGCGACCATCAAAACCTTGAATACGACGACCTAAATTCATTTGCGCTAACTGACCTCCGTGTGCAAAACAAGTTCTGATATTCGGAAAACGTTTTTGCATTCCATTTAAGGTATAAAAATGATACGCATCACCACATTGAGCCAACATCCAAATTAAATGAAAACGCCAATTGGTATTTTCTAACTTTATCATTTTATCCCCATCATACGGATGAATTTCAATTGCTAATTTATATTTATCAGCAAGCTCGAAAATTGCGTCATTTTCTTTATCAAAAACACAACGCCATTGCCCAATAGAATCCATAAAATGAGTAGGCAAACACAAAACTTTTAATCCTAACTCTTCAACACATCGTTCCATTTCCCATAAAGCACCTTGAATAAAACCTGGATGCACCACAAAACCACAAGTAAACTTAGATGGATGATCGTGCTGTACTTTTGCATTAAAATCATTTTGAAAACGCAATGCTTTTTTCATTTGTTCTAAACGCAATCCGTTACCATATAACTGAGAAAGATTTAAAACAACAGCATGATCTAATTTGTTTTTTTCCATCCATACTAACTTCTCTTCTAAGAAAAAACTTGAATCTGTCACAGGTCGTTTCCATCCTTTTTGTAACATGTGTTTACGCTCATCATCAACCCAAAAAATTTCTTTTTCCTTCATAAATTGAGGAATTTGTTCTGGGTATGGTAGTAAATGTGAATGTCCGTTAATACGTAGTTTGCGTTTCATGGTTAATTTAAATTAAAAGTTACTCCTATGGTTGGTGCTAATCCGTTGTAAATAGTATCTATATAGTCTGATGTATTGTTTCGAACATATAAATAAGGAAGAATTACTTGAAGTCCGAAATTTTTATTGAAGAAATAACTTGCTCCAACACCAGCATTCATAATTACAATTCCTCCACTATTTTGTTCATGTCTTAAAAGTGTTTGTTCTTTTTTATTGGCTTTATATTTTATAGTACCAAAACCAAAACCTCCTTCTAAAAACAATCTTATTTTTTCTTGGTTTAAAAAGTTATATCTTAAAACTGGTACAAAACTGTATGAATTATAACTTGATGTTACTCCGTTAATATCTATATTACTATTAGTTGTATTATTTATAGAAACATCTAACGAAAATTTATCGTTAAAAAAATATCCTACTCCAGCTTTTACTACAAAGCCAGATAATCCGTTACTTCCTTCTGTTTCGGCAACTAAAGGTATTCCTGAAAAGGTTAAGCGTATATCTCCTTTTTTAGATTGACTAATACTTTTTAAACTAATTAATAATATACAACAACTTATTATTATTTTCTTTTTCATAATTTTAATTTATTATGATTATTTCGTCATTCTTCCTCGTAATGACAATTTTATTTATCAATAAATTACTTAACCTTATTTGGTGCTTGCATTACAGTTCCGCAATTAGAACAAGTACATTTCTTTTTATCAGAATAATATGTATCAAAAATAATAGGCATATCAGTTTCGATATTATCTAAAGCAAATTCCTCTCTATACAAAGGTGTACTACAGTTTTCGCAATACCATTCTAAGGCATCTAACATTCCTTCTGAACGTGGATATTCTATAACCAAACCAACAGTATTTTCCTTTCGCTGAGGAGAATGCGGAACTTTTGCTGGTAATAAATAAATATCACCTTCATTAATTTCTACATCAATCATTTCACCTTTATCATCAATAATTTTCAACACCATGTCTCCTTCTACTTGGTAGAAGAACTCTGGTGTTTCGTTATAATGATAATCTTTACGGTTATTAGGTCCACCAACAACCATTACAATGTATTCACCATTATCCCACACTTGTTTGTTACCTACTGGTGGTTTTAATAAATGACGATGTTCATCAATCCACTTTTTAAAATTTAAAGGCTGTACTAAATTGCTCATATAATTATTTTTTGTGCGTTACCAAAAGGTCGGACTTTTCGCTATATCTTTTTATATTTTTATTCATTACAGAGAAAGCTTTTTCTTTTCTGCGGCAATCTCAAAAATATAATGAGATTACTTCGTTACACTCGTAATGACGCTTATTTATATAAAAAGGATACCGCTGCAATCCCTAACGCGGGGTTTTGTATAAATCTATAAAGATTTTGTTCTTCCTCCATCAACAGGAACATTAATTCCGTTAATAAAACTTGCTCTTTCACTTGCTAAAAACACAATTGCATTGGCAATTTCTTCTGGTTTTGCAAATCGTTTTGCTGGTGAAGCATTCATCATGTTTTTAGAAACCTCATCAACAGATAAACCAGTTTTTTTAGCTTTATTATTGATAATTTCATTTAAACGCTCTGTACCTGTTGCTCCTGGTAATACATTATTTACCGTGATATTAAACTGTCCTAACTCATTTGCTAATGTTTTAGACCAATTTGCCACCGCACCACGAATGGTATTAGAAACTCCCAAGCCATCTAAAGGTTGTTTTACTGATGTAGAAATTACATTAATAATACGACCATAACCAGCTTCTTTCATAAACGGAACCAACGCTTGTACTAAAACGTGATTACATTTTAAATGCTGAGTAAACGCACGTTCAAACTCATCTAACTGTGCATTAAAAACAGCCCCCCCAGCTGGACCTCCTGTATTATTTACCAAAATATGGAAGTTTAAATTTGATGCTTCAATCTTTTCTTTTAACTCTGTTGGGTTCGAAAAATCTGCAACAATATAATTGTGATTTCCTTTTGGAAACTCTGCTAAAACAGATTTTAATTTTTCCTCATTACGAGCAATTAAAGTTACATTTGCTCCTTCTTGTGCTAATTGAATTGCTGATGCTTTTCCTATTCCTTGTGTACTTCCGCAAACTAATGCGTTTTTATTTTCTATACTTAAATTCATATCTAATCGTTATTCTGAATCATGTTTTTAATCTTAATTGCTTTTTCAAAATGATCTAATTGATGTGTTTCAATCCACCACTTTGCAACTTCCATTAATAATTTTGGATTGTCATTTTTATTCTTAAAAAAAGCATAGAACGACAATCCTACATTTTCTCCTTTTTTGGCAATTTTCTCATCGCAAACTTGAATGATTTTTCGCCTTATTTCTTTATTCATATTGAATACAAACATTTTTAGATTCTGTAAAAAAACGTAAAGCTTCGAAACCACCTTCACGCCCTACTCCACTTTCTTTTTGTCCGCCAAAAGGAGTTCTTAAATCTCTCATTAACCATGTGTTTACCCAAACAATTCCACTATGTAATTGTTTTGATAATAGCATCGTTCTGTTTAAATTATTAGTCCATATTGTTGATGATAATCCGTATTTTACATCGTTTGCTAATTGTAACGCTTCATCATCAGTTTTAAAAGACATAATAGTTACAACAGGACCAAATATTTCTTCTTGATTCAGTCTACATTTATTGCTTTTTACTTCTATAATTGTTGGCTGTAAATAATAGCCATTTTCGCTTCCTGAAACCTCAACTCTATCACCTCCAAAAAGAATCTTTCCTCCTTCTTGTTCTGCAATATCTATATATGATTTTACTTTTTCTAAATGATCTTTAGATACTAAAGCGCCAATATTTGTGTCAGCTTCTGATGGATTTCCTACTTTTAATTCGGTTACTTTTTTAACGAAATCTTTTTTGAATTGCTCATAAATTGATTCTTCTACAAAAATTCTACTTCCACATAAACAAATCTGACCTTGATTAGCAAATGAAGAACGAACTGTTGTGTTCAACATTTTGTCATAATCACAATCTGCAAAAATTAGGTTTGGATTTTTACCTCCTAATTCTAACGATAATTTCTTAAACATTGGTGCTGCAACTCTAGCTATGTGAGCTCCTGTTGTAGTTCCTCCTGTAAATGATATTGCTTTAATATTTGGATGCTCTACAATTGCTTGACCTGTACTTCCTCCTAAACCATGAACAATATTTAAAACTCCTTTCGGTAAGCCAGCTTCTGTACATATTTCTCCTAACAAGTAAGCTGTCATCGGTGTTACTTCACTTGGTTTTGCAACTACACAATTACCTGCTGCGATTGCCGGAGCAATTTTCCATGTGAATAAATACAAAGGTAAATTCCAAGGAGAAATACAACCTACTACTCCAATTGGTTGACGCAACGTAAAATTAACTGCATTCAATCCTACACTTTCGTGTGCTTCTGATGAAAACTGTGTAATCGCATTTGCGAAAAACTGAAAGTTACTTGATGCTCTTGGAATATCAATCTGTTTTGCCAAACTTATTGGTTTCCCGTTATCTTTAGATTCTGCTTCTGCTAAAAAAGAAAGTTTCTCTTTTATTAGTTCTGCAATCTTTGATAAAATTTCACTTCTCTTTTCTAAAGTAGTATTCGACCA
>CAZCHR010000033.1:11519-18190 GCA_964498665.1 uncultured Tenacibaculum sp.
ACTACCTTAATCTCTATTAATAAATGTGGATGTGGTAATTGATGTACTGAAACTGTTGTACGTGTTGGTCCGTTATAGTCGAAATATTCTGCATATACTTGATTATATCCTCCAAAATCGTTCATATTTACTAAGAAAGAAGAAACATCAACAATATCTTCTAAATCTGCTCCTACTTCTTGTAAAATCCCTCTAATATTTTCAATTACAGCTCTTGTTTGTTTCTTTATATCTAAGTTAGTTGTACCAAATTCATCTACTTCAACTCCTTCAAAAGAATTATCTGGTCTACGAGAACTGGTTCCTGATACATAAATAAAATCTCCTACTTGTTTTACGTGTGGAAATTTTCCTCTTGGTATTGCTTTTCCTTTTATTACTTTGCTGTTCATATTATATTATTTACGTCATTATATACGTAGTGAAGTAATCTCAATTAGATAAGCAGATTGCTTCATTTCGTTGCTCTACATTCGCAATGACGGTTTATTTTCTTGCTAAATTCAACAATTTAATTGTTGTGTTATAATTTCTTGTTGTTGCTGTTACTTTTAACTTTTTTTCAAATAGATTATTTGTGATTTTTGATTTTCCAAATCCGTTAGGACAATAAAAATAAACCATATCCTTATCTATTTTAAACTGATCGTCTCCTTTATTTTTGATTTCAATTTCAGAAAATTCTGACTCTTTATCTAAAAATACAAAAGCTACTATTTTAGGATTATCCAACGGAAAAGGGTAATTTTTAATCACATTCTCGCATTCTGAAACCGTTCTTGCGATAACAGGAACATCATATCCAAATTTAGAAAGAATGCCTTCTTTTATCGCTTTACAGATTACTGTTTTACTTTCTTCAGAACTTAAAATAATATTTCCGCTCTGAATATAAGTCTGTACATTCTGAAAACCTAAATCGTTTAACAATTCACGTAAATCTGCCATCGGAAGTTTATTTTTTCCCGACACGTTAATTCCACGTAATAAAACGATATATATTTTTAATTTCTTGATGCTAATTCTTTTTTAATTTTTCTCATACTTAAATACTGAATAGGAATCATCGTACTACATGAAAACGCAACTACCAATAAAGGTAGAAAAACGGATGTCTTTTCGCTTGTTAATAAACCATAAATAGTAATAATAAAGGAGCTAACACCACAACTAAAGCAATAGTTACAATTTTTAGCATCTTTAATTCCCCTTCCAATTTTTCTGTAGTTTTTTCTTTTATATCCATATCTTAGTTATAATCCTGCGATTTTATCTTCCTCTAAAATTTCATTGGTTTCTTCCTGTACTTTTTTAAGCACTTCTTTTAAATCAGAAATAGCATCTAAATCGTGATGCGCAACCATATTTAACAAAGCTTTGTCTTGCGCACGTCCTTTTTTCATTGCTTCTGCATACGGAATATTTTCATTAAAAGTTACCATCGAATATTTTGAAAAATATTCGTTTGGAAACGTTTTTTCTAACTCCATTTCTAACTTTCTCTTTTCTTTAAAAATAGGATTTGCTACATGATCTTTCATTTCATGAAAATTATCAATCGCTAAATCTGCAATAGCATCTGTATCTTCTTTCCTTACTCTCTCATACCTTTTGAAAACTTCTTCCCAATCACCTAAACCTTGATTTAAAATTTCATCAAAAACCGTAACATCTTCAAACGAAGCATTCATTCCTTGTCCATAAAACGGAACAATTGCATGCGCTGCATCTCCCATTAAAATAGTTTTATTTTGATAATGCCAAGGTGAACATTTTACGGTTCCTAACGCTCCCGTTGGGTTGTTAAAAAACTCATCTTTTATACTTGGTATTAAGGCTAAAGCATCAGGGAATTCAGTTTCGAAAAATTCAGTGATTTTTTCTTCTGATATTAAATTATTGAAATTATATTCTCCTTCATCATAGCTTAAAAATAAGGTTACTGTAAAACTTCCGTCCATATTTGGAAGTGCGATTAACATGTACTCGCCACGAGGCCAAATATGTAAATGACCATCACTTATTTGATGTTTACCATTTTTATCAGCTGGAATTTCTAATTCTTTATATCCGTGTGATAAATAATTTTGAGAATAGCTAAATAAGAATTTGCGCTCTAAATAATAACTTTTTCTAAGAATAGAACCCGCTCCGTCTGTTCCAAAAATAACATCAGCATCAACTGAAAATTCTTCTTTCGTTTTATAATCTTTAAAATTCGCAACCGTATTTTCAATATCTACAGAGGTACATTTCTTATTAAAATGAATGGTTACATTCTCATGCTTTTCAGCTTCGGTTAATAAAATTCCGTTTAAATCACCTCTTGAAATTGAATTGATGTATTCATTTTCTCTTCCTGAATAATTAGAAGCAAATGTATTTCCTTGTTTATCGTGCATTAAACGACCATACATTGGTATACAAATTTCACGTGCTTTTTCTTCTACCCCGCATAAACGTAAGGCTTTAAAACCTCTATCCGACAATGCTAAATTGATAGATCTTCCTGCTGATATATCTGTAGTTCGTAAATCTGGACGACTTTCGTATACTTCAACTTTAAATCCTCTTTGAGCTAAACGCAATGCTAATAAACTTCCACATAAACCTGCCCCTATAATTAATATATTATCTTTTTTATTCATATCTACAACAATCCTTTTAAAATCGAAACCATTCTAAATAGATCTTCAAAACTATTATACATTGGCACTGGCGCACAACGAATAACATCTGGTTCTCTCCAATCAGTAATTATATTATTTTCTGTTAGTTTATGATGTAAACTTTTATCAGCGTTTTTTACTTGAATACTTAACTGACAACCTCTTTCTTTTGGATTACTTGGAGTAATAATTTTAATACCATCCGAATCAATTTGGTTGATTAGAAACTCAAAGTATCCTGTTAGCTTTTCTGATTTTTCACGCAATGCTTCCATACCAACCTCATCAAACATATCTAAAGACGCTTTAATTGCTGCCATTGATAATATTGGTGGGTTAGATAATTGCCAACCTTCTCCGCCCACCATAACATCAAATGGTTGACGCATATTAAAACGTGTTTCTTTATTATGATTCCACCAACCTGCAAATCGCGGTAAATCTTTATTATGTGCATGTTTTTCGTGAACGAATAATCCACCTAAACTTCCTGGTCCAGAATTTAAATATTTATACGTACACCAAGCTGCGAAATCTACTCCAGAATTATGTAGCTCTGGTGAAATATTTCCTGCTCCGTGTGCTAAATCGATTCCTACTTTGCAATTTTTAGTGTGACCAATTTCAGCAATTCGTTTTAAGTCTAAATATTGACCCGTATAATAATTTACCCCTCCTATTAACAACAATGCTATTTCATCACCTTGTTCAGCAACGATATTTTCTAAATCTTCAATATTTAATAATTCTTCTCCTTCTCGAGGTTTCCATTCTATCAAACCTTCTTCGGCATCAAAACCATGGAATTTTAATTGCGATTGTACCGCATATCTATCTGAAGGAAAAGCATCTGATTCTATTACAATTTTATATTTCTTTTTAGTTGGTTGGTAAAACGAAACCATCAATAAATGAAGATTCGTTGTTAATGTATTCATCACCACAACTTCTAAAGGTTTTGCTCCAACTAT
Source organism: uncultured Tenacibaculum sp. (assembly GCA_964498665.1). GTDB lineage: Bacteria > Bacteroidota > Bacteroidia > Flavobacteriales > Flavobacteriaceae > Polaribacter. The sequence goes on from CAZCHR010000033.1 coordinate 15,160, forward strand.
TTTTGACATTTTTTCTGTCAAAAACTCGTGATAAGGCATCCAAGGATTTTTAGCTTCGAAATGCCCCTCTACTCCGTATTTTGCCCAATCGTCTAATTCTTGATTGATATATTCTTTCGTAGATTTTGGTTGTAACCCTAATGAATTTCCTGTAAAGTACAACCAATCATTTCCTTCTTTATCTTTTGGAATATGAAATTGCTCTCTTAAATGAGATAATTTATCTTCTTTATCTTGTTGCTGTGCGTATTCTAATGTTGCTTTATACATAGTTTTATTCTCTCAAAACTTTTTAAAACACTAAAGATAATTAATTCATTACTTACTTACTTTTAGTGTTTCACTTTATGAAACGGTGTTTTATAAATTTACACTTTTTTATTATATTAGCAAAAATGATTTTCAAAAAATAATGATTGATAACAAGAACTTAAACCAATCTATAATAAAAGCATTTACTGTTTTAGATGCGTTTACAAATGACAAAAAAGAATGGGGAGTTCGTGAACTGGCTAATAAAACAGGATACAATAAAAGTACCACCTATAGATTACTAAGCACCTTAGTTTCTTTAAATGTTATACATCAAAATGAGAATGAAAAATACAGTCTAGGTAGTAAACTTTTTGAGTTAGGAAATCGTGTTTCTTTATACAAAACGATAAAAAAAACTACTGACCACCCTATTAAAAATATTGCTTTAGAGATTCAAGAAACTGTTTTATTGAGTATTTTAAAAGACAATCAAGTATTTCACATTAACAAAGCAGATAGTTTACACGGATTAAAAATAAACACCTCAATTGGCTCTTATCAACCAATTCACGCAACTGCATCTGGTAAATTAATTTTAGCATATAAAAACCCTACAGAGCAAAAGGAAACTTTAAAGAATATAGAACTAAACAAACTTACCTCAGAAACAATTCACTCTAAAGAATCTCTAAAAAAAGAGCTAGTTACTATAAAAAAACAAGGTTATGCTTTAGACATAGAAGAAGTAGAACTCGGATTGGTATGTATTGCTATTCCAATTAAAAACCAAACAAATGAGGTTATTGCGAGCATAAGCGCTTCAGGTCCTTTAAGTAGATTTAGATTAGAAAACGTAGCTAATTACATCACAATTTTACAAAAAGGTGTAACAGAAATTGAAAAACACTTAAAGCATTTTGAAAAATTAACATAAAAAAAAGGCTCAAGTTAAACTTGAGCCTTTTTTACTTTTTATTATTTTCTAATACAAAACTCTAAACTTTATAGTTCCATCAATCTTACGTAATTCTGAAATTACATCTTGATTATACTCTTTATCAACATCAGTAATTACATAACCTACTTTTTCATCTGTAGATAAAAATTGCCCAGATATGTTCATTTCATACTTCGCTAATTCCTTATTAATTTTCGCCATCACTCCTGGAACATTCTTGTGAATATGCAAAAATCTATGTGCTTTATTTTGACGTGGTAATCTTATGTTTGGAAAGTTTACAGCATCAACTGTATTACCAGAATTAATGTACGCCATTATTTTACTCGGAACAAAATCAGCAATATCTTTTTGAGCTTCTTCAGTACTTCCACCAACATGAGGTGTTAAAATAACATTAGGCAACCCTTTTAACTCAGTAAAAAACTCTCCATTTTTTCTTGGCTCTTCTGGATATACATCTACAGCTGCACCAGATAACTTACCTGATTTTAACGCCGCAACCAACGCTTTAATATCAACTACAAATCCACGAGAAAGATTTACTAAATGAGCACCATCTTTCATTTCTGCAATTTCAACTTCTCCTATAAAATTAACATTCGCCGCATTATCATCTATATGTAATGTAATAACATCAGATAAATTTAATAGCTCTTTAAGAGTTGAACATTTTTTAGCATTACCTAATGCTAATTTGTCTTCAACATCGTAATAGTAAACATTCATCCCTAAAGCTTCAGCTAATACAGATAATTGCTTACCAATGTTACCGTAACCTACAATTCCTAAATTTTTACCACGAACTTCACGAGAACCTTGTGCCGTTTTACTCCATTGCCCGTTATGAATCTCTGTACTTCTTTGAAATACACTACGCATTAACATAATAATTTCTCCAATAGCTAACTCTACTACCGAACGCGTATTACTATAAGGCGCATTAAAAACAACTACCCCGTTTTCTTTTGCTGCCTCTAAATCAATCTGTTTAGTTCCAATACAAAATGCTGAAACCACCATTAGTTTTTCAGCAGCTTCTATTACTTTTTTAGTTACTTGAGTTTTAGATCTAATACCTAAAACATGAACATCTTTAATTTTCTCAATTAACTCATCTTCTGATAAACTTTTAGATACAGTTTCAACCGAAAACCCATCTGCTGTTAATCTTGTAAAAGCATCAGCATGTACGTTTTCTAATAATAATATTTTAATTCTGTTTTTTGGGTATGATATATTTCTTGGCAAATCGTTTACGTATAAAAATTCATCTAAATTAGGGGTAATATAATCTGCATTTGCAGTTGTTTTTTCTCTTGACACATTTTCTGTATAAGCAAAAAACTTATCGGCAACACCAGCTTCGCGAGTAACATAATCGCTATAACCATCGCCAATCATTTGTATTTCTCCAGTTAAATTCATGCCTTTTAAACATTGAATTTTCCCGTTATGAATTGATAGAATATTCTCTCTATCAAAACCTACAATCTCTTCATTTTCATCAAACTCAAAGGTATTTGCATATACTCTATCAGAAGGAATATTGTATTCAGCTACAATAGGGTCAATAAATTCTTTAAAACCACAGGATATTACATAAATATCATCTGAAAATTTTTGAAAAAACTCTTTATTTCTTTCAATAGATAAAGAAACTTTCTTCTTTAACTCAGTAATTAATAAAGGTAAATCTGCTTTTTTAGCGTTTAATAATTTAATACGTCGCTCTAAAGATTCGGTAAAAGAAATTTCTCCATCAATACCAAGATTTGTGATATCAATAATTTCTTGAATAATCTCTTTTCTCTTAGG